>NZ_JBKHKK010000019.1:0-77398 GCF_046546555.1 Pedobacter sp. JCM 36344 | reverse complement strand
CATTCGCTCCATGATGGAGCATTGTTTCTTGCTGGCACATGAAAGAGAGTTATCGTTCTTAAAGGGAGTAGTCCCTGCAGAAAGCATCGGGACCTATGGTAAAGATGGATTTATGGATTGGTCGGCCGACATGGCCATATTGAACCTCGTAGAAGACAAGCCGGTTGTTTACCTGATGAATATCATCCGTAAGATTGAGCAACACATCATCAGCTATACGAATGCCAATGAACTGGTATGGAAAGAGATAGCGGCGGACGAGGATGTTATGGAGCAATCGATATTGACTTGGTTGACCATTATTGGAGAACTGAAATATGAAGGCTATGCGGACATACTGGAATCCTTAGGAGGGTTGATTGAATGCTATGGGATGGTGATCTGGAACCTTGCCTATCAGCAGATCTTTGAATTTGACGATGTATTTCTGGAGACTGAGCTGGAGTATTATGCATGGGATGGTCGATTGGAGTCGTTAGGCATTGAAAACGACAATGCGCTGTATCTATTAGGAATCTATACCGACATCCAGTTGGATGCGGCACAAATTGAACAATTTAAAACTGAGTACAATGGGAAAGTATAAAAATGGGATTAACGGACCTTTTTCCGGGAAGATAGGGACTGTAGTAGGGGCGACAAGCCGTGGTGTTGATTATATGCGAAGTGTTCCGGACATCCGGGTTGATAACCCCTCGGAGAAGCAGATCAGGATGCGGAACATTATGACGTTGATTAGTTGTTGGCTTAAGCCATTAAAATCAATAATTGCGATTGGCTTCAAAGTACTTACAGGAAGTAAAACACCATTAAACGAAGTTTTTGCGTTAATTTTCAAAGAAGCGTTAATTGTAAATGGAAACGAGATCAGCATTGATTATAAAAATGTAGTGTTGAGTAAAGGAGAATTACTGTTATCATTTGTATTTGAGATCTTGACGTTAATCGATTCTCTGGTGCACATCAAATGGCAAAACTTCAATGCGTCGATCTATAATAAAAGCGATGATAAAGCCACGTTTGTCTTATACAATCCGGCTAAGGAGAAGTTCGTCACATTTGTAGGAGTTGCAAATCGCGAAGCAGAGCAGGCAGAACTGAAATTGCCAGCTGAATTTGCCGGAGATACTTTGCATTGCTGGATGCAGTATGTGAATGTGGAGGGCGATAAGGTAAGTACGAGCGCGTACCTGGGTGAGATAGTGGTAGGGTAGAGTAGGAGTTGTTGCTTGTTAAGTTGCTTGCTGTGAAGCGAGCAGAAAAGTTCTTTGACGTATTTTTAAATTTATCCGTTTTTTGAGTTACTTTTATTAGGCTTGCTATATAATCTTTAAACCTAACCATGTTATAACGATTACTTAAGACAATCGATGTCAAAAAACATTTGATAGTTTGTTGATAACGATGAAATGTAATTTCCCATTGAATAAGCTGATTTCATCGTTATCAACAAACTACTTCTTCAAAAAGAAATCTGCGTAGGATGAAGATCATAATGAACTGCGAGTTCTGCAAGTGTCTTCTACTCTTTTAACGCCTTACTTTTTCATCCTGTCTAAATTTACGACCTTTTTTAAAACCTTAAAATATCGACCTAATATTGGGGAGTATTCTATTAAACCTTTGATTGATAATGAACTTGCAAATTCATTATCAATTATACTAGATAACTATATAAATTCAACACCTTTTAGCAGGCTTATTAGTGCTGTTAGGGCTTTCGTTCTATCTTCCTTTTTATATTGTACTACCGTTATCAAAAGTTTATTTAAGGAATTAGGTAAACCATAGCACATTAAATATCCAATTGGATCATCGAATCGCTCCTTTTCAGAGATGAAAACTGAAAAACCGTTCATTTTCTTGATCTCATAATTTGAGTGGCTGTAATAGTTTTTAGACCTAGCCTTTAGCTGCTTAAATTCATATTCTTTGCCTTGAAGAAAGTCTTTCTCTAAATTGCCAGTTTGATAAAACATTTTTAGTATGACTCCATCCTTTTCAAAGACCTGACTACCATCATTGTCATCTATAAACAACAATGGCCACTTTGCTTTTCCCAATTCTTTCTTATTAACCGTTGATGAATTGACGATCTTTAAATCTTTGGGGACTTGTATTTTTATATCTTTTGATAAAGAAATTTGGGCAGTGGATGTTAAAAAAAAAGCTGCGAAAGCTAACAACAAAATATATTTTTTCATGTTCTTTAGATTTATGTTATATGCCCTTCCTAAGATGCCTTATTATAAATCATCAGCGGACCACGGTAATACTTTGTCCGGTATCGTATATCCTGTTATCCCAATCTAGCTTGATACGATATGTTCCCGGAGGAGTTGAGTTTCCAAGCACAAGAGTGATTTTATTCGGAGTAACTGAATTCACATGAGCAGTATGACCCGCGAAATTAGCAGTAATCGTACTCCCATTATTGTAAAAACCTTCACCTGTGATGGAAATTGTTGAACCCGCTGTTGCAGATGAGGGAGAAACAGCATCAAATCTGGTAGGCAATACTTCGAAAACCCCGCCAGGCACCAAAACATTCTCTGCGTCAGTTGAAACACTTAACGTATAAGTTTTTGCCTCCATACCCATAAGCACACGTCCAACTATTTCCGACTCTGAAACTGCATCGAAAAACACACCCCCACTACTATTGAATTTCACAATATAATTGGCTCCTTTCGCAAATTTCCCAGTGATGTGGATCGGTACCCCGGGTAAGCCCGCTTTAGGAGAAAATCCGGTGGCTTCAGGTTTTGCAATGGTGAGCGCTGTAGAGGAACTAACGGTATGCGGGCCAAAAGTTATGGAAACAGGATAACTATTTCCTGTGGCATACTTTGCATTATGGTCTAGACGAAAAATTAGCTTACCATCTTCATTTGCAGTAACCCATTGCTGAAAATTCCCCACTTTCACAGAGAATTCATTATAGCCTCTTTGCAAATACAAAAAGTTATCCAATTGTATGGCTACCGTCTGCAGGTCTAGGGCCGGATTCGGGCTAATGGATTTGATTACAGGAGGTGTTAAAGCAAACTCCCAGGGCAGTACTGCTCTTACGTTACCTTTTTTATAACTCAGCGTCAACTTCTCCGTCATAATATTTCCAGGAACACCAACATAAAATCCATTATCGTAATCTGAGTTTCCTGTTACCTCCGAGTGCTGTTCGAAATAGACATGCATCGCGTCTTTTGACGCCGGGAGGTTATCTCCAGTAAATCTGATCTTTGTATTTATAGGGCCAAATTTTGGGTTCATGTCTTTGATGTTCGCCCAAATTCTAAATTCGTGAGATACATAAGAAGTGAAGCTTCCCACAGAAGACTTCACTTCGATTGTTTGTCCATGTCCTACTGGAATTCCAGTTGGCACCTCAACGGTAACTCCAATATCTGTTATTGTCTTTATGGGCGTTTGTATACCACCGAAAGTGATTTTAATATCGCCCGGTTTTAACCCTTTATAAGACCCAGCAAGAGCAATTATATCACCAGTTTTTCCCTCGTTAGGAATAATACTCGAAACAATTGAGCCATTATAGCGGCTGGAAAATATTTCACCGTATCGTGTGCCATTTTTATCAGTTACATATGCTTTTGCAACAAATAAGGCTTGAAGGCCATTTACTTCAGGAAATTTCAATCCATTAATCGTCGTGGTAAAAAAGCCGGATGTAATTTCTCCTCCCAGGGAAACTTTGGTGCCTTTTGAAATTTCATCCTCTGCGGTGAACCAGTAAATAAATCCGTGGTCTGTAATCTTTCCTCCTCCAGGATTGATGATTTTTCCAACTATCTCAACGCCAATTGGACTATTGAATGTTAATGACGAAGTTTCCACTTCAGCTGGAGGAATTTCAGGCGCCGGTGCTTTATCTTTTCCGCAACCTAATGAAAATAATATTACCAATAGGATCAGGGAGGGCATTAAAAGCCCATGGCGGATAGTCGCCGAGAAGCGGAGAATTTTCATTAATTTAGATTTTATGGTCTAATATAAGTGATAGGGCTGGCTTTTCTCCTATTACCTTATGTTAATTTTGTCCAAGTAATTTATTTGACAGACACTTGTAGTACAATATTATTTTACTTTTTAATATTTGGTATTATATTGCACAAATATGATTGACCGTAGAAAATCCTCACAACATTATCTTTATCATTGCGTACCAAAATATTATAGATGTATACGCCAATATTTCCTCTTGTAGTTACAGACCGCACCATAGAGATGGCATGGGAAGACAGAACACCCTTTGATATTATTAAGATTCAATTTGGAATTGGTGAACAACAGGTTATTGAATTGATGTGCAATGAAATTAAGCCGTCAAGTTTCAAAATGTGGCGCAAGCGTATGCAAGGGCGAAAAACAAAACATGGAAGTTTGTCTTGCAGGGTTAAATGTGACAGGCAAAGACAAATCAGTGCCAATACGATCAGTAAACGAAATTAATCGTCCTTATGTCTGCGAAAAAAATGGCCTTAGTTTGGTTCAAAACAAATCTACGTTTACGCGATAACGAATGTTTAGTGAAAGCCATGGCAGAAAATGATGAAGTGGTTCCATTTTATTGTTTGGACGATGCGCTTTTGGGTACCACAAAATACGGGTTTAAGAAAACCGGGGTTATCAGACTAAAATTCTTAAAAGAAAGTTTGCAGCAACTGGATGAAGATTTGCGGAGCTTAGGCTCAGGTTTGGTCTTAATAAATGGAATTCCAGAAATAGAGATTTTCAGGATCGCAAATGAATACGGCGCTCAAAAAATTTATGCAGAGAAGGAAGTCGCTCCGGAGGAATTGATCACAGAAAAAAAGGTAGCAGATGAACTCTTAAAGTTAAATTGCACTTTTTTAACCTTTGAGTGTCGAAACCTTTTACATTCGTCTGAACTTCCATTTCCTGTTGGTCAATTGCCGGATACATTTACAGAGTTTAGAAAAAGGACGGAAAAGGTATTTTCCGTCAGGCCGGTATTGCCTAAACCATCTAATATCGCATCTCCTAATATCGCTCCATTAAATTTAACCTGCTTAAATAAGTTATTCAGCAAAGAAGTAACAGTGGACCCCCGGACAGCCATACAATTTAAAGGTGGCGCGAAGGCAGCACACGAGCGCCTGCAATATTATTTTTTTGAAACGCAGTCCATATCAACATACAAAGAAACACGCAATGGTATGGTTGGTGAAAGGTATTCTTCTAAATTTTCTGCCTGGCTGGCACTAGGCTGTATTTCTGCAAGAGAAATCTACGAAGAAGTAAGAAAATTTGAGACGATATACGGAGCCAACGAATCTACCTACTGGCTTATTTTTGAATTGTTGTGGCGGGACTATTTTGGGTTATGCATGGAAAAAAACGGGATACGTTACTTTTTAAGGTCAGTTAGCCAACAACCTAAAGCGGCTAACCCCTCAAAATTTAATGCGGCGCTAATCCAATGGATCAACGGCCAAACCGGCGAGCCATTTATAGATGCCAATATGATTGAACTGAAACTTACCGGCTTTATGAGCAACAGGGGCAGGCAAAACGTGGCCAGCTATTTTTGTAATGATCTAAAGCTGGACTGGCGCTACGGTGCAGCTTATTTTGAACAGCAATTAGTGGACTACGATGTTTGCAGTAACTGGGGTAATTGGGCTTACCTTGCTGGCGTAGGAAACGACCCCAGGCCTAACCGTTATTTCAATATCGCCAAACAGGCCGCGACGTACGATCCGGATAACATTTTTCAACAACTTTGGCTTACATGATCAATTCAGCTACTATCATTTTTCCGCACCAGTTATTTAAAAACCATCCGGCATTACAAAAAAGCCGAGTGATCTACTTGGTGGAAGAATGGCTGTTTTTCCGGCAATATAATTTTCACCTGCAAAAACTAGTACTGCACCGGGCAAGCATGAAATGCTATGAAGACTGGCTGGAGCAAAATGGCTACACCGTTAATTACATTGATACCAACGTAAGCGAAAATGATTGCCGGCAATTGGTGGCAAGCCTTGCGAGCCAAAAGATAAGTCATATACACATGGCTGCAGTGGCAGATGACTGGCTGTTTAAAAGAATGCAAAATGCCAGTGCCAAACATGACATCAGCCTGCACCTTTACGATAGCCCTAATTTTTTAAATACAGTACAAAGTACGGAGGATTATTTCAGTAAAAAGAAGACGTACTTTCAAACAGACTTTTATAAATGGCAGCGGCAGCAGCGCGGCATTTTGCTGGAAAGTAATGGGCAACCGATAGGCGGCCAATGGACATTTGATTCGGATAATCGGCAAAAGTTCCCTAAAAAGGAAAAAGCACCAGTCATCGAATTACCTCAGGAGAACAAATATATTGTGGAAGCTAAGCAATATGTTAAAAAGTATTTCCCCGATAATTACGGTGTTTCAGACGCGCCGTGTTTGTTTGTGGTAAGCTTTGATGATGCTGCAAACTGGCTGGATGAGTTTTTAAAGAATCGCTTTGAAAAGTTCGGTATTTATGAAGATGCTATCGTGGCCAAAGAAGTCGTACTTCATCATTCTGTTTTAACACCGATGCTCAATATCGGGCTCTTAGAGCCCACCCAAATCATTGAAGCAGCATTAGATGCAGCACAGGAATATGATATCCCCTTGAACTCTTTAGAGGGGTTTATCCGCCAAATAATGGGTTGGCGAGAATTTATTCACCTAGTATACAATCGCGAAGGTGTTAAACAACGCACCACAAACTATTGGAAATTTAAAAGAAAGATTCCACATACTTTTTGGACAGGCGAAACGGGGATCCCTCCGATTGATATAACGATTAAAAAGATCTTACAAACCGGGTATTGCCATCATATAGAAAGGCTGATGGTATTGGGGAATTTTATGCAGTTGTGTGAATTTGATCCCGATGAAGTATACCGTTGGTTCATGGAAATGTTTATTGATGCATACGATTGGGTAATGGTACCCAACGTGTATGGCATGACGCAGTTTGCCGATGGTGGACTGATGGTCACCAAACCCTACATCAGCGGCAGTAATTACCTGATGAAAATGAGTGATTATGAAAAGGGCGAGTGGCAATCTATATGGGACGGGCTTTTCTGGCGATTCATGCACGTGCATCGAAGTTTCTTTTTAACGAATCCGCGTTTAGGCATGCTGATCAATACTTATGATAAAATGGCTCCGGAAAAGCAGCAAAATCATTTAAATAACGCCGAAATTTTTTTAGCACAACTGGATAATCAAACAACGCAATGAAGGATGTTAAAAAGCAAAATTTACCTACTAAAATCTGCATAGTTTGCAACAGGTCATTTACCTGGCGTAAAAAGTGGGAGAAAAATTGGGACAATGTAAAATACTGCAGTGATAGGTGCAGAAATAATACCAATCACCCTTAACTTTTAAGCGAATGCCACTTATCTCATATTTCAGTTAGGCTGGTTCACTCAACGGCATAGCTACATCGATGCGTTGTGTAAAATCGGTCGAATAATCCGACGGGATAAAATGCGGCGCAATTGAAGCAGTTTCTTATGGCTACTACACTGAAATAGGAGTCAATTACCGCATATTACAAATAATAGGTATAGGGCTTGGTAGAAAAAAACCTCGCAAGTACCCATGTACTTGCGAGGCGATGTACACCCAATAGGATTCGAACCTATGACCTACGGTTTAGAAAACCGTTGCTCTATCCAGCTGAGCTATGGATGCATATCCTTTTACAGAAGTCGCAAATATAGAGGTTAAGATGTAAATCCGCAAGGGTTATATTGATATTTTTTTGTGCGGAAACCGTTCCACGTAAGAAGAAATCATGTGTAAAATGTAATCGTTTGACTGATAAGGCTGTAAAGATGTCTTCAGCATTTCAGGTTTTGTTATATCACTGTGATTCGAGATATAGCCCATTCCATAAAAGATGCCTTTCTCTACTAACAAGCAACTCTGCTCATCCTCATTTCTTCCGGTATCAATAACGGCGTAGGAGGGAAGCATCGATTTTAACTGATTAAGCGCATACTTTACCCGTACATTGTAAGAAGCAGCAGACTCTTTATTTAAACATGCACCAGCACATTGACCTTCGTCATGACCAGTACAAGCGTTGCGGTTAGTTTGTACAAAACATAGTTTTTCACACAAAAGATGTTCTTTTATCAAAAGCCTTAGCAAATTATGACCTTCGAGAATCGTGTCGAAGCTATATAGTGCTGTAGTTTGCTTTTTGTATTTATCTATTCCAAGCCTTAAATATCCCTTTTGGTCTTCGAAATAATACAAGCCGTATTTCTGGCTAAAGCTTTTTAGCGCTCTGTTGAATGGTGGCCATAGTTTCTTTATTTCTGACGCCTCCAAAATGAAGGCCATTAATTCTGTTCCACATTCCTCATAATCTATGTTATGGATCTCTTTAAGAAAATTCTGACGCTGTCTGCTTGTACTATTCCCAGTAAAGTGAGAACATACCCGTTTGCGCAAATTCTTCGCCTTTCCAACGTAGATTACTTTTCCCTTTTGATCTTTAAAATAGTAAACACCCGTTGTTAATGGTAGCTTTTCTACCTCGGATTTCTGAAGATTTGCTGGGAGGATGTGGTCTTTGGAGAACTTATTTAATGCAGTATTAATATGATCATCGCAGTCGCAGTTTAAAAGATGTGTAAGCAGTATGGCGGTTGCATCAGCATCACCTCCAGCCCGGTGGCGGTTATTAAGCTGTATATTCAAATCGTTGCAAAGCTTTCCTAAACTGTAGGAACGATGCCCCGGAATAATCTTGCGACTCATTCTTACCGTACACAATTTTTTACATTGCAACTGATAACCTTCCAGAGCCAACTGGTGACGAACAAAAGAAAAGTCAAAGTTGACATTATGGGCAACAAAGATCTTATCGTTCAACAGCTCGTAGATTTTTTCGGCGACCAAATTAAATGTAGGTGCAAATTCAACCATTTCATTGCTGATACCTGTAAGCGCCTCAATGTGTGAAGGTATCTCTTGAATTGGGTTAATAAGCGTCTCATAACGATCAATCACCTTTAATCCATCATGAATTATTATGGCGATCTCAGTAATCCCATTGCCAGAAGCAAATCCTCCTGTCGTTTCAATATCTACAACTGCGTATAACATCTACCTGATTTAATCAGGTGTAAATATGCTAATAAAATTAGTATTAAGATAAAGTATTAAAAAAAATGGCAATTGGCATGTTTATGGCTTAAGTGTGTAAACAAGGATTATACAAGTAACTAATAGAAGTTGAGAAGGATACTAGCTGTAGATGATGACAATGATATTGTTGATATCATAAAAATCATACTGGAAGATGAAGGTTATGAGGTGTCAACCCTGACAAACGGACGGGAAGTCATGCAGGCAATTTCTCTTCAACGTCCAGACCTTATTTTGCTTGACGTTATGCTCGGTGGAATAGATGGAAGAGATATATGCAGAGCTATCAAAGGCGACGCATTATTAATGGACATCCCAATTGTGATGATATCAGCAAGCCACAATCTTCACAACCTTTTAAATGAAAAAGGTTCTCCAAATGATTTCCTTGCTAAACCTTTTGATATCGATAATCTCATAAAAAAGGTTAATGCTCAATTCATCGCCTAATCATAGTTGTACTAATTAGTATATCTTTTCAATTTTTGCTGTACTGATTTCAGTGCTATACTAAATCACTACTTGAATTTCAATCGGGTTGCTGTGTTGATCGCTAATTAAATTACCCTTTAACGCTATTCTTCTGCTGATTCTGGTTTGTGCAGACATTCGTTCCTTTTTATCTAGTTCTGTTATCGCAGTAATAGTGCTGTTTGACGTGTATCGTTTTCTTAATTAACAAAATGTTGTTCTAGACTTTATGTTAATGAAACATTTAATTGGCAGATTTGTTATGATCTCACTAACCAAATTCGATATGTTAAGCGACTATTTAAACTTCCAGTTTGATGTACAGGGAAAACCTATTAAAGGTTTCTGTATGCGAATTCAAGATGACTTTCACGAAACCTATGCTGTAATAGTAGATGGTTATCACTCTTTTTGCGTTTGGACCGATAGTTCTTCAACTTGGAGAATATCCAAGAATGCATCAGTTGAACCTACGGTTCTTCAACGTATAATAGCTGAACTTTCTACTAGCAAGCAGGGTAGCCTAGTCTGATTACCCGAAAAAAAGATAACACAACCCGATCGCCGTGCAAATCCCGACAAGGTCTGCCAGCAGCATTGCACCAATTGCATACCTTGTGTTTTTGATATTCACCGCACCAAAGTATACGGCAACAACATAAAAGGTAGTATCTGATGAGCCTTGCAAAATGCTCGACAACCTACCAGGAAATGAATCTGCTCCAAAAGTCTTTATCGTGTCAACCATCATTCCCCGGGCACCTCCTCCGCTTAGCGGTCTTATTAGTGCGGTAGGGATTCCATCTATAAATCTTGAATCAGCACCTAAAGCGGTACAAACGTATTTCAATCCATTTATCACGATCTCAAACGTTCCACTTGTTCGTAATAGGCTTATCGCTATGAGCATACCAACCAAATAGGGTATAATTCTGATAGCGGTTTCAAATCCACCTTTTGCTCCGTCAATAAAGGCATCGAAAACGTCAATGTTCTTATAAACTCCTCCCAGCACTATGATTAGGAAAATAAGCAACAATAGGCCGTTACTCAATATTCCTGAGAAGGATTGAAGTGCTGCCGTATTCAAACTCACAAGGTATAGGACGAGAAGCGAGATGATAATGGATAAACCTAAAACCCATCCCAGGATTGCAGGTTGCAATAGGTTTATTTTTTGTTTGAAGGAGACAATAATCATAGCCGCCATGGTTGCCATAAAAGTCGCAATCATACAGGGGATAAATATATCGGTAGGGTTGACCGCATTTAACGAAGCACGTATTGCGATGATACTGACTGGTATCAGTGTAAGGCCAGATGCATGAAGACACAAAAACATGATCTGCGCATTCGAGGCCGTGTCTTTATTAGGGTTTAGTTCTTGCAAGCTCTCCATCGCTTTTAAACCAAACGGAGTGGCTGCATTGTCGAGACCTAACAAATTAGCTGAAAAGTTCATCACCATGTGCCCCGTCGCTGGATGTCCATTTGGAATATCTGGAAAAAGCTTGGAAAAAAAGGGACCTATAATTTTCGACAGCAATCTAATCCCTCCAGCACGCTCTGCAATACTCATGAATCCCATAAATAAAGCCATGATGCCTATTAATTTTAAACAAATATTTACGGCCGTCCAGCAGGTTTCTATAACACCATCAACCTTAAGTGGGTTAGTAGCGTCATCTGCTTTTCCTATAATCATCCAGTTGAAGATATCAGATTGCCCAAAAAAGAAACATTTAATGGAGCCAACTACGATTGCTACGATGATAAAGGCAGACCAGATTCTACTTAACGCCATTTGCTTATTTTTGAGGTTTAAATTAAGGTAATTACACTAAGATTCCATTAAAGAGCGATAAAATAATTTTATCGTCTTCAAGAAGGTTCAGATTTGCCAGCGAATCTATTGATATAAACTCATTAATTTTTAGTCCAGGGCTTTCGTAAGTTTTGTACGCATTAGCGTAACGTAAATCTCCGATGTCTTTAACATAGAAAAGTTTTTGCATTTTATGATTTGACGCATTATAAATTTCCTCGTAATTCAAACCCACACTAGTTAACAACTCATTAACTAATACTATATGAATCAATACATGAAATAGCTGTTTGTCATTCTTTGGAATATTTAAATATTGCTTGATATCCTTTTGCTTGAAAGACCCGGAAGAAATAGAAAGTATTCTGAATGTTTGGTAGTTTGGTGGTATAAAAAGTGGAAAAATGCGTGTAATTTAACTTGCACGGCAATTTTTACATTTTTAGCGGAAATTTGGTCATAAAAAAAGCATCCCTGAGGATGCTTTTGATGTCATAGGTTGTTATTAACTATCTTTCTTTTGCTTCAGCTGATTTTGTTGACGCATGTAGCCATCTAATCTTGCCTGAAACTTTGATTTCTTTTTCTGGTCAGCAGGCTTTGCTTTATTGTCTTGCAAAGTTTTGTGAATCTTGTCATCATCAACCATTGACTTGATCAGAAATTGTTGAGCAAATGTCAACATATTTGCAAGGAAGTAGTAATAGTTAAGTCCAGCAGGATAGCTGTTCAGTACGCCAAGGAATACAATTGGCATAATGTAGCCAATGTATTTCATCTGACCGGTGGCACCAGATATCTGATTGTTGAAATAGGTGTAAATTAGAGTCGAGATTGTCATCAGGATACACATTAAACTCAAGTGGTTTCCAATGAATGGAATAGCAACTCCGAATTTAATGAAATCATCATAGGTAGATAGATCCTTCATCCATAAAAAGCTTTGACCCCTCAATTCGAAAAGGTTGGGGAAGAAAAAGAAGAAAGCCATCACAAAAGGTAACTGCAGCAGCATGGGAAGGCATCCACCTATAGGATTAACGCCGACTTGCTTATATAGTTTCAAATATTCCTGTTGTAAAAGGGTAGGATTATCATCGCCAACTTTCGCTTTGATCACATCCATTTCTGGCTTTAAGATTCTCATCTTAGCCATAGACAAGTAGGACTTGTAGGTAAGCGGAGACATCGCCAATTTAAGCGCTACAGTTAAAAGTAGAATAATCAAACCATAATTCCAGCCAAAGCTTTCTAACCAATTGAAAACAGGAAGCACGACAAATCTGTTAATATATTTTAATGGCCAATATCCCATATCTACTTGCTTCTCTATTTCATGTCCCTGAGCTTTAAGTGTGGAGAACTTGTTGGTTCCGAAATAAAAGTTCATTGGGTATGTTTGTGAAGCAAGCTGGTTAAATTGCAACTGCATGTTAGCAGCGTACCATTTTATTTCACCAGGCTTAGTACTCACTTTCACCTCTAAATCTCCTTTTTCAAAAGGAGATTTAGGGATAAGTACAGCAGAGAAAAAGTGTTGTTTGAACGAGAACCATTCGATTTTACCTTCTTTAAGTTCCTCTTTCTCATCTTTAGCTACATTTAGATGATTCGGGTCATGATCAATATATTTGTAATAAGGTGCAGAATAGCGTTGCTCATTTGACACAGATTTCTCTTGCTCAAGCAATATAGTTTCCCAATTTAACGAAATTGAATTTCCCTGAATAACCTGGTTCATTCCATTAAGATTGATTTTCATAGCAAGATTATTGCTGTTCGGTTTCAAATCATAATTGAATTCGATGAATTTATCTCCTTGATAATTCGCTTTCATACTTAAGGCTGTCCCGGTTTTTGTAGCTACAAAGAACAGCTCATTTGTACTTACCATCTTGCCGCCTATATTAAGATTAAGGCCAAACTTATTTTGACTTCCATCAAATAAAATCACTGGCTTACCCTCATAGGTTTTTTGACCTTTAACTTGTACCGATAAAATCTTACCACCCTTATTGCTAAAATTAATCTTTAGGCTTTCGTTTTCAAGAATTGAAACAGCTTCTTTTCCAGCAAGGTTATTACCAAACGGCCCTTTAAGTGTTGCTGAATCTAGTGTTGGAGTTGCCACTGGCACAACAGTATTGGGAGCATTAATCGTAACTGCAGATTTAACTGAATCTGCAGTTAATCTTTCTTTTTCTTTTTTAATATCAACTTCAGAAGGTTTAAAAAAGTAGAACGAACCTGCCAGAACGATCATGATCAGGAACAGTCCTGTAAAAGTATTTCTATCCATTATTATTAGTTAAACGCGTATTATTTGATTTTCTTCTTCGTAAACTCAACCGCGGCGGCGACAAATTTAACAAAAAGTGGGTGAGGATTAGCAACAGTTGATTTTAATTCAGGGTGAAATTGTCCGCCTACAAAGAATGGATGATTTTTAAGCTCTACAATCTCAACAAGCTTGCTTTCAGGATTGGTACCTGAAGCAATCATTCCAGCTTCTTCATAGCGACTTAAATAAGCATTATTAAACTCATAACGATGCCTATGTCGTTCTGTAATATGCGGTTTACCGTAGGCTGCAAATGCTTTACTTCCTTTTTTAAGATCGCAGGCATAGGCACCCAATCTCATGGTACCACCTTTGCTAGTCACGTTTTTCTGCTCTTCCATTATATTGATCACCGGATTTTCGGTATTTTCATCAATTTCTGTTGTATTTGCCGCAGTAAGGCCTAGAACATTGCGACCGAATTCTATAACCGCACATTGCATTCCAAGACAGATGCCGAAGAAAGGAATATTATTTTCGCGAACATATTTGATCGCATCAATTTTTCCTTCGATACCTCTGCTACCAAATCCTGGAGCGACTAAAAGACCGTCGAGGTGACCTAACTTTTCCCTCACATTGTCTGGATAAACTCCTTCAGAATGGATGTATTCTACTCTTACTTTGCATTCATTCCTTGCACCAGCGTGGACAAATGATTCAGTGATCGACTTATAAGCATCAGGGAGTTCGACATACTTACCCACTACGCCAATGACAACTTCAGAAATAGGATTTTTTAGGCGACCCAAAAAGTCCTTCCAGCTTTCCATATCAGGTTCATTCTTTTGAGCAAGCTTAAGCTTACTTAATACCGTCTTATCAAGTTGTTCCTTCATCATCAGCAAAGGAACATCATAAATTGTTGAAGCATCAATGGACTCAATAACCGCATTTACGTTCACATTACAGAATAATGCAATCTTTTTTCGAATGTCCTGATTGATGGGATGTTCTGTACGACAAACCAGAATGTCCGGTTGAATACCGTATTCAAGCAGTGCTTTTACAGAATGTTGAGTAGGTTTAGTCTTTAGCTCTCCAGCTGCAGCAAGGAAAGGGATCAAAGTTAAGTGGATTACAATAGCATTGTTGGCGCCTACTTCCCATTTAAACTGACGAACAGCCTCAATGAAAGGCAGAGATTCAATATCACCTACAGTTCCGCCAAGCTCAGTTATAATGATATCATATTTACCACTTTCACCAAGGATGCGCATGTTTCTTTTAATTTCATCAGTGATATGAGGGACTACCTGTACCGTTTTACCAAGATATTCACCAAGTCGTTCTTTGTTAATTACGTTTTGATAGATTCTTCCGGTTGTAATATTATTTGCCTGGGATGTAGGAACGTTTAAAAATCTTTCGTAGTGACCCAGATCAAGATCTGTTTCTGCACCATCTTCGGTCACATAACACTCGCCATGCTCGTAAGGATTTAATGTTCCGGGATCGATGTTGATGTAGGGATCGAATTTTTGAATGGTTACACTATAACCTCTTGCTTGTAGAAGTTTAGCTAATGAAGCGGAGATGATGCCCTTACCTAAAGAGGAAGTAACACCGCCCGTAACAAAAATATACTTAGTCATGTTGTGAGTTTGTGATATAAAGTAAGTGTTAAAACACAGACTTTATTGTTTTTGTACGGGATACAAAGCTAGTAAATAAATGCAGTTTTCTTGAATTAATAAAGATTTTGCAACAGAGGTGTAAGCTGTTCAGACTGAAAAACTTATAGTCTTACTTACGTTGAAACTATGGTGGGACTAACAGAAATCAAGATATTAAACAATAAATGCCCGGATGAACCGGGCACTTATTAAAATATATTTGGTTAGAATATGTTGTTAAAAAACTAATATTTAATGGCTGATCTTTTAAATGTACATAATAGAATACGAACATTATAAATTAATTTAAAATATTTTAATTCTTTCGAATGAAAGTTTTAAACTATTTGCAACAGTTATAGTAGACTTTCACCTCATTTTCTTTGGCAGACCAGCCAATATAAATCTTATCCTCTTTACCGAGTCGATAGAAAAAACCATTCAATCCGCTTCTTCTCAACTCCTCATAGAAAGCAAGGTCAGGAACATTTTTGTCTGGTGTTTCCATTTCTGTAATTGCCGGCTCCATGAAATTCTCTTCATCAAAAAAACGACTAACTTCTGATTGTAAGAATGTAGCTTGATTTTTCCCCTTTTTCAAGTCGATAGTAGCGTCGTAGTTTTTTAATAACGTAGCTGATGGAATATTCACCTGATATATTTCTCTTCCTTTTGAGTTGGTTATTCTGAAATCTAGTTTTTGGCTGTCTAAATTTGTACCACTTACCTTCACTGTAAAAGTATCTGCAAGAAGACTGTCACTAAACTTCTTCAAAACCTGACTTTTTATACCTGCGATTTGAGCAGTTCCCTCTCCATCTTGATCATTACAACCAAGATTGATTAGAAAAGGGAACAATATTATAAGCTTAAGTACTTTCATAAGCCACTTATTTTACTTAAATCTTCAGGTGTGTCAATTGCTATACTTTCAATCCTTGTTATTCTAGTCTTAATTCGATAGCCAGCTTCGATCCATCGCAACTGTTCTAGGCTTTCAGCAAGCTCAAGACTTGAAGCCTTCAATTTCGTGATGCTTTGCAGCGCCTGAACAGTATAGCCGTAAATCCCAATGTGTTTAAAAAAAACTCCCCTTTCTAGCCATTCAGTTTTAACCACGTTTCTTAAAAATGGAATGGTTTGTCGGCTGAAATAGATTGCTTCATCCAGATCGTTCAAAATTACTTTTGGAATATTTTCATTGAAAAGATCTTCCTGAATATCTATCCTTTTTATCAATGTTGCCAATTGAACAGTATGGTCATCGAAGCATGAAGCTAGCAAATCAACCTGTAAAGGATCGATGAAAGGCTCATCACCCTGAATGTTGATTACGGAATCGAAGCCCGTTAGTTTATTTATTACCTCTGCACATCTGTCTGTACCACTGATGTGTGTATTGGCCGTCATCACAAACCTTCCGCCAAACCTGGTCACTTCCTCAGCAATGCGATCATCATCGGTCGCTACAACGACATCCGCAAGCAAAGTCGACATACTGGCTTGCTCATAAACACGCTGGATCATACTCTTCCCTTGTATTTGCACCAGAGGCTTTCCAGGAAACCTAGTTGAAGCAAATCTTGCGGGTATGATACCAAGTATTTTCATTTAAAATAATCCGTTTATTTCTGCGTCGATAGCTTGGATAATGGTGCCAAGATCCTCGGGAGAATTTGTAAAGTCAAGTTTGTCTTTGTCTAAAATAAGCAGCTTTCCCAATTTATAATCTTTGATCCATGCTTCATATTTTTCATTCAACTTAGATAGGTAGTCGATTCTGATACTTGCTTCGTATTCACGACCCCGTCGTTGGATGTTGTTAACTAGTGTCGGTACAGATGCTCTAAGATAAACCAATAGGTCTGGTGGCTTGATAAATGAGGTGATGTTCGCAAATATTGCTTTGTAGTTTTGATGATCTCGCGAAGTCATCAAGCCCATTTCATGAAGATTATCCGCAAAGATATGGGCATCTTCATAAATCGTACGATCCTGAATCACATTTCTGTTAAAGTTCTCAATGTCTACGATTTGTTGAAATCTGCTGTTCAAAAAATAGATTTGAAGGTTGAAGCTCCAGCGCTTCATGTCGCTATAAAAGTCTTCTAAATAAGGATTATTGTCAACCGCCTCATATAGGGCTTCTGAATTATAATGTTTTGCCAGTAAACTTGTTAACGTCGTTTTTCCTGCGCCGATATTTCCAACTATTGCTATGTGCATATGTATTTGTTATAACTAAATGTGTTTGATCGACAACGAAAGTAAGGTAGTAATTTTACTTTAAATGTTAAAAGGATTTAAATCCGATAAGTGATCTAACCTCTTTAATCGTCTTCTGCGCACTCTCTTTTGCTTTTTCTGCGCCCCGCTTTGCTACTTTAGCGAGGTAAGTATTATCTTCTGATAGCGCCTCAATCCGTTCTCTGATCGGAGAATTAAAAACTATCATATCCTCTGCCAATTGCTTTTTAAAATCACCATATCTAATGGCCATACCATTGTACAGGCTATCAAAATGAGCGAGGGTATCAGCAGATGAAACAATCTTCATCAAGTCAAACAAGTTTTGAACAGCTTCAGGCTTAGATTGATTCTCTGTAATCGGACCTCCATCTGTAACTGCTCTTGACACCTTTTTGCGAATAACCTCCGCCGTGTCAGCAAGATATATGCAACTGATATCACCCTCAGACTTGCTCATTTTACCTTTTCCATCCAAGCCAGGAACTTTAACCAGGTTTTCTGAATAATTAAAAGCAAAAGGTTCAGGGAAATATTCTGCATTATACAGTCGATTGAATCTATTGCCGAAAGTACGAGTCATCTCTAAGTGCTGTTCCTGATCCTTTCCAACAGGAACTTTTGTAGCCTTATGCAATAATATATCAGCAGCCATTAATGCCGGGTAAGTAAGCAATCCTGCATTAACATTATCTGGCTGAGACCTTATTTTATCCTTAAATGAAGTGCTTCTTTCCAGTTCTCCTAAGTAGGCGATCATATTTAAATACAGGTAAAGCTCTGTAACTTCAGGTACATCTGATTGGATGTATATTGTGCTTTGTTCAGGGTCGATGCCGCAAGCAAGATACTCTACCAAAACGTGCCTTACATAACCATGTAAGTCTTGGGGAGTTGGGTGGGTAGTTAAAGAATGCAGATCTGCAATAAAAAAGAAACAATTATAATCATATTGCATCTTCACAAAATTCGTAACGGCACCAAAATAATTTCCAAGGTGTAATTTACCCGTCGGACGTATTCCGCTAACTACAGTTTCTTTCATGGGTCGAAATTAATAAAAAACGATAAGTTGGCAGGTTATAATTTCAATTTTTGTAATATTGAATTCATGATAAGAATTCTAAGGAAGATTCACTGGTTCTACTCCATACTGGTAATATTCATCTTTTCTCTCCTATTCTACCCAGTTTATTATCTATTTTCAAGTAATGAAAGGTACTATAATCTGCTAAACAGTTCTCGTCAGTTACACAGTCGAATATGTAGTTTATTTATGGGGGTATTCTATAGATTTGAATATGAGGTTAAACTAAATAGAGGGCAGAATTATGTCTTTTGCGCCAATCATAGTTCTAATCTCGACATTATGATTTTATGTATCCTGGGGAGAGGAAGATTTCATTTCCTGGGTAAAGAAGAATTGCTGAATAATCCGGTATTAAAGCTGTTCTTTAGAACGATTGACGTTCCGGTGAATCGTGATAGCAAGATGTCTTCATTTAAGGCCTTTAAAAAAGTTGGCGAGAATCTGGATAATGGAATGAGTCTCATCATTTTTCCAGAAGGGAAGATTGATGAATATCACTATCCGCCCATTCTGCAACCTTTTAAAAACGGACCGTTTCGGCTCGCCATCGAAAAAAACGTTCCTATAGTAGCTGTGAGTTTACAAGATGTCTGGAAGAAAATGTGGGATGATGGATCGAAACACGGAACCAGGCCAGGGCTTTGTCACGTCTACATACATAAGCCCTTAGCAACTGCAGAATTCAAAATTGAAGATTCAGATATGTTGAAAGACCGTATCTTTGCAATGATAAATACGAAAATCTCAGAATGATCATAGACAAGCAGACCATTACTAAAGTTGCAAATCTTGCCAGAATCGAAATACAAGAAAATGATGTCGAAGAGTTGATCATGGACATGAACAAGATTTTAACGTTCATGGAAAAGTTGAATGAACTGGACACAAATGGAGTAGAGCCTTTAGTTTACATGAACTCAGATGAAAATGTATGGCGAGAAGATTTGGTAAACCAGGAAATCACCGTAGAAGACGGACTTAAGAATGCGACACTTCATAATGACCGCTTTTTTCTTGTACCGAAGATCATCGAAAAGTAAATAAACTCTTTAATTAGTTCTGTAAATTGTAACATAACCACCCTTGTAGCGGTCTAAGCCTAAAAAACACCAATGAATAAAGCATTAATTAATATTAAAGATATAGGCCGTAAGTACGTGATAGGTTCGGAGGTGATTCATGCTTTGAAGTCAGTTTCCCTGGATATTTTTAAAGGGGAGTTCGTTGCCTTGATGGGTCCATCGGGATCTGGCAAATCAACCTTGATGAACATTCTAGGTTGCCTTGATACACCAAGTAAAGGTGATTACATCTTAAATGGCACTAATGTTAGCCAGATGAGCGATAATCAACTGGCAGAAGTCAGAAACAAAGAGATCGGTTTCGTTTTTCAAACGTTTAACTTGCTTCCTCGTTCAACTTCCCTTGATAATGTAGCTTTACCATTGATCTATGCAGGTGTAAATCAAAAGGATAGGGATGCTCGTGCTCATAAGGCTCTCGAAAATGTGGGCCTTGGTAACAGGGTCACCCATAAGCCAAATGAATTGTCTGGTGGACAACGTCAAAGGGTTGCAGTTGCAAGGGCATTGATAAATAATCCTTCGATTATACTTGCGGATGAACCAACTGGTAATCTTGATACAAAAACATCAATCGAGATTATGGGTCTTCTGGAAGAGATCCATAGCAAAGGAAACACAATTATTCTCGTTACGCACGAAGAGGATATTGCACAGCACGCACACAGAATCGTAAGGATGCGTGATGGTTTGATAGAAAAGGATTATTTGAACACAGATATTAAAACTGTATCGCCACGACTGTCAAATTTGGAGAAAAGAGGTGGGGATTTTGAAAAAATTGAATAATCATTGATGAAGATTTATACCAAGACAGGTGACAAGGGTGTCACATCACTAATTGGGGGAACACGCGTACAAAAGTCTGACATAAGAATAGATTGCTATGGTACTGTCGATGAACTGAATTCGTACATTGGACTGATTGCCTGTCAGAATATATCTTTGGTCTACCAAGAGTATTTAAAAGCAATACAAGACCGTCTTTTTACGGTGGGGGCGTATCTAGCTTCTGATCCAGAAAGTTCAAGAATGAAAATCCCTGATCTCAACGACTTTGATATTAAGTTCTTAGAAGATCAAATGGATGAAATGGCTACAGAGCTTCCAGAATTGAAACATTTTATACTTCCTGGCGGGAATACCGTGGTATCCTACTGCCATTTGGCTAGGTGTGTTTGCAGAAAAGCTGAAAGATTGGTTGTGCAGTTAAGTTTGCAGTCGCATGTTGACGACAAAATGTTGATCTACTTAAATCGTCTAAGCGATTATTTATTTGTTTTGGCTAGAAAGCTAAATTTAGATGCTGGAACACCAGAAAATATCTGGAATCCTCGTCAGTAAAAAAGTGGAAAAATAAGTTTGTTTTGGTCAGTATTTTTAATATACTTTTGCAAACATTAATTTAAAAATAATTAGGTAACAAAATATGTATTGGACATTAGAACTCGCATCGCATTTGGAAGACGCTCCATGGCCTGCAACGAAAGACGAATTGATTGATTATGGTATCAGATCTGGAGCACCTGTTGAGGTGATTGAAAATTTACAAGCACTTGAGGATGATGGTGAGCCGTACGAAACCATAGAGGAAATATGGCCTGATTATCCAACTAAGGATGACTTCTTCTTCAACGAGGACGAATATTAGTTATATTTAAAATGAAGGCTGCACTAAGATTTGGTCTTTCTTATTTTTGGAACGATGATTGTTTAGAGATTGTCATGGAAGTGTTATGCTTCTTGAACTATTTAAAAAAACAGAACATTAAAAGTTAACATTATGGGAAATCTACTTTATCTAGTCGCTGTTGTATTAGTAATACTATGGATAATCGGCTTCTTTTTTCAAGGCTTCGGACCAGACGTTGGTAATCTAATTCACATTCTATTGGTGATCGCTGTAATTGCAATTATCCTAAAACTGATAAACAGGGTAGCTTAATTACAGACTAAATAAAAAAAACGCCCTTAATTTAAGGGCGTTTTTTTTTGATCATAAGTGATGCGATAGCTATATCTTCGGGATAAGTGATCTTAATATTCTCCCTGTTACCTTCGATTATGTTGATATTGAACCCATAATGCTCCATCACCTGAGCATCGTCTGTAAATTCAGCTCTATAATCTATTTCGTAAGCCTTTTTTAGTTGATTAACCTGAAAGGTTTGAGGGGTTTGTATAAGCTTTAGTTTGGCTCTGTCCAATGCTTGGGTTTTGCCATCAGGAAAAGTGTTTCTTACAGAATCAACAGGAGAAAATCCAACAACACTGTTTCCTTTTGTAAGCGCGACCTCAAATGAATTGCGGACAACATCATCAGAAACCAAGGGGCGAGCTGCATCGTGAATTGCGACAATACCATCGTCTTTAATCTGGGCAAGACCACTTTTTACGGAATCAAATCGCTGTGGACCGCTATTAGCCAAGATGTGAGGGACAGTAAAATTATGCTTATCACACAAGTTAAGCCAGTACTTTTGCATTTCTTTACCTAAAACAATGATTATTTCTGGCTTTTGGGGACAGTTGAAGAAAACTTCAATTGCATGCATCATCACAGGGCGTCCTTCTAATAGCAAAAATTGTTTGGGAATAGAATTATCCATTCTATTCCCTGAACCTCCCGCAACTATTATTGCATAATAGTTCATAAAGAAATTAGATGATCAACATTGCATCGCCATAGCTGTAAAAGCGGTATTTCTCTTTCAGTGCAACTTCATATGCGTTTCTTACATAATCATAACCACCAAAGGCGCTTACCATCATGAGCAAAGTTGACTCTGGCGTATGGAAATTGGTAATCATAGAATTGGCAATACTGAATTCATATGGAGGAAAGATGAACTTGCTTGTCCAGTCGTTAGCTGGTTTTAACCTTCCGCCACTTGAAACCGCAGATTCAATAGAACGCATTGAAGTAGTACCTACTGCACATACTTTTCTCTTTTCTTCAATCGCTTTATTGACGATGTCAGCATCTTTCTGCTCGATAATGTACTGCTCAGAGTCCATCTTATGTTTTGTAAGATCTTCAACTTCAACAGACCTGAACGTTCCTAAACCTACGTGCAAAGTAACCTCTGCAAAGTTAATACCTTTCAATTCGAGACGTTTCATCAACTCCCTGCTAAAGTGTAAACCGGCAGTTGGAGCAGCTACTGCACCTTCGTGCTTAGCAAAAATTGTTTGATAACGTTCTTTATCCTGAGCAGTTGCTTTGCGTTTTATATATTTTGGTAGTGGAGTTTCCCCCAATATTTCAATATTCTTTCTGAACTCTTCATTAGTACCATCAAAAAGGAAACGAATTGTACGGCCACGGGAAGTAGTATTATCGACAACTTCTGCAACTAGCAAGTCATCGTCACCGAAATAAAGTTTATTTCCAACACGAATTTTACGAGCTGGATCCACCAGCACGTCCCATAACCTCAGCTCTTTGTTCAATTCACGCAGTAAGAATACTTCGATAGTTGCACCAGTTTTCTCTTTATTGCCATAAAGGCGAGCAGGGAAAACTTTTGTGTTATTCAAGATCATCACATCCTGGTCGTCAAAATAACCTAAAACGTCCTTGAATATTTTGTGTTCAATTTTGCCACTGTCTTTGTGTAAAACCATTAGACGAGCTTCGTCTCTTTGGTCAGAAGGAGTATTGGCGATTAGAGACTCTGGTAAATTAAACTTAAATTGAGATAACTTCATATTTTTCGATGTGATAATTGAGGGCGCAAATTTACAAATTATTATTTTCTTTTTTATAAATAGATTGTTACAGGTAATTTCCCAATCCGTATTGTATCTTTTGCAATATATGAGTTACAGGTGTAACCTTTTTAGGTACTTTTGGTCTAAGATGTAATTATGATAATTTTTAGACTAATAGGTGAAAGTTTTCGGTTTGCCGCCGATGCACTCCGCCAGAATAAAACACGTACCATATTGTCTCTCCTTGGGATTACCATTGGTATTTTTACCATTATTTTCGTTTTCTCAGCTGTAGATACCCTTAGGAGTAAACTTCAGGAAAGCGTAGATAAACTGGGGTCTAAAACTGTATTCGTTCAAAAATGGCCATGGGGAGGGTTTGGAGATTATCCGTGGTGGAAATATGTAAATCGTCCTGAACCATCTCTTAGAGACTACGATTTGCTTAAAAATCGTTTGGAATATGCACAAGGTGTATCATTTGAAATCTCAGCGAACTCACGGACGGTTAAATATAGAAGCAGTTCAGTGGAAGGTGTTGGCATTAGGGCAGCATCGCAAGATTTCAATAAAACATGGAACCTGGATTTTCAGGATGGAAGATATTTTACAGAAAACGAAGGAAGGGCTGGTTCGCCCGTGGTTCTGTTGGGCGCAGATGTAGCCGAGGGACTCTTCGATGGTAATGACCCTATTGGCAAGTCAATCACCGTAATGGGCCGAAAGCTGAATGTTGTTGGCGTTTTCAAAAAAGAGGGTGAGGACATGATGGGAATGTCTCAAGATAAAAACATCGTTATGAACCTCAATTTTGCAAAAGGAATTATGGATGTAGAAAGCCAGCGGTACGACCCGACAATCACTGTGAGGGGCTACGAGAATATAGATCTTGATGAAATTGAAAGTGAAATTAGAGGAGCTTTACGCTCCATAAGGAGAATAACGCCCGGAGCTGAAGAAGATTTTGCCTTAAACAAAAGTACCATCGCTTCCAACCAGTTAGATCAGATGTTTAAAATGGTAGATATCGCTGGATGGGTAATTGGTGGATTTTCTATTTTGGTAGGAGGGTTTGGAATCGCAAATATTATGTTCGTATCAGTTAAGGAGCGGACAAATATTATTGGAATACAGAAATCACTGGGCGCAAAAAACTACTTTATACTTTTACAGTTTCTCTTTGAGGCTGTAGCACTATGTCTAATGGGAGGGGCCTTAGGTTTGTTGTTTGTGTATCTGCTGACGTTGGGAATAACAGCTGCGGGGTTTGAAATGATATTGTTCTTTAAAAATGTTGTTCTTGGTATAGGAATATCTTTTGTTATTGGGACGATTTCCGGGTTTTGGCCGGCTTTCTCCGCTTCGAGACTAGACCCTGTAGAAGCCATACGTTCTTAACGTAAAAGACACGTTTTGTAAAAAACACAAGCCCTTTCAAAATTTCTGTGAAAGGGCTTGTTAAGTTTAAAATGTATTTTTTAGCTAAGTTTTGCAAGCGCATCTTTAATTCTTGTTACCGCTTTGCGAAGTTGCTCTTCAGATGCTGCGTAGGAAATCCTAATACAGTCCTCATTGCCAAAGGCTTCTCCAGTAACAGTTGAAACGTGTGCCTCATTCAGAAGATATAAAGAAAGATCTTCAGCGTTATTGATTTTAGTAACTCCGTTACTTGTTCCGAAATAAGATTTAATCTCCGGGAAGAAGTAGAATGCGCCATCTGGAAGATTAACTTTAACACCAGGAATCTCAGTAAGCAATGCAAAAACGATATCTCGTCTTTTTTTGAATTCGGAAACCATCTCATTTACGGTGTCAAGTCCACCCTGATACGCTGCCAATGCAGCACGTTGAGCGATAGAAGAAGTCCCAGAAGTAATTTGTCCCTGTAGTTTGTCACATGCATTGGCGATTTCTTTATTGGAAGCCATATAGCCAACTCTCCATCCAGTCATTGCGTAAGACTTCGAGAAACCGTTGATCAAAATTACTCTCTCTTTAATAGAATCGAATTCAGCAATTGAAGCGTGTTTTCCGACGAAGTTGATGTGCTCATAAATTTCATCAGAGATGATGTATATGTTTGGATGCTTTTCAAATACTGCAACCAAGTCTGCAAGCTCTTCTTTTGTATATACCGACCCGGTAGGATTACAAGGAGAAGAGAACATGAATAATTTAGTTTTTGGGGTTATTGCCGCCTCTAGCTGAGCTCCTGTAATCTTGAAGGTGTTCTCCACAGTTGAATTAATAAACACAGTCTTGCCTTCGCCTAATTTAATCATTTCAGAATAGGACACCCAGTATGGAGTAGGAACGATGACCTCATCTCCTGGATCTACTAAACACATTACTGCGTTGGCTAACGACTGTTTTGCGCCTGTAGAAACAACAATCTGATCAAAGGTATAAGATAAACCATTTTCTCTTAGAAGTTTGTCGGCAACTGATTTTCTCAGATCAGGATATCCTGATACTGGAGTGTAGTAAGAGTAGTTTTCGTCAATGGCGGTCTTGGCAGCCTCCTTCACAAATTCAGGAGTAAAAAAGTCTGGTTCGCCAAAACTCAGATTAATAACGTCTATCCCTTTTGAGGACAGTTCTCTTCCTAACTTCGCCATTTTAATAGTCTGCGACTCAGATAGGTTGTTGATTCTTTTGGATAAAAATGTCATAGTTTATAGTGCTCAGCAAATTTAATTTTGTGCGAACGCAAATATATGAACCTCACGGAATTATAAACTAAATAAAATACTTTTAAATGTTATCCGGATCGTATAGCGTATTTTTGAATTTCAAACCCTTCCAAATTTGCAACCTAAAAAGAAAGCAATACTTCTGTCATTGTGTGTTAGCATTTTGCTAATGCTGGCGAAATTTGTAGCTTATTTCATCACACAATCAAATGCAATCCTTACCGATGCTTTAGAAAGTGTTGTAAACGTTTTGGCCAGCGGTTTTGCATTCTATAGCATATATCTTGCGACATTGCCAAAAGACACAAATCATCCCTATGGCCATGGTAAAGTGGAATTTTTCTCGGCTTTTCTAGAAGGAGCCCTTATTAGTATCGCAGGAGTCATAATTATTTTTAAATCGGGCTATGATCTCGTCTTCTTCAAGCCAATATTTCAACTTTTTCAGGGTGCAATTATAATTGGAGCCACTGGTGTTGTTAACCTTTTAGTTGGTTATTACCTGATAAGTATAGGAAAGCAACATCGATCCATTACGCTAGAAGCAGATGGAAAGCATTTGCTAACGGATGCAATAACAAGTGCCGGTCTGGTGATAGGTGTTCTATTAATCCAGCTAACACAAATATTTTGGCTTGATAGTTTGATTTCGATAATACTAGGATTCTATATTATTTATAATGGATACCTGCTTACCAGACGATCAGTTGGTGGATTAATGGATGAGAGTAATACAGAATTAGTAAAAGATATCATATCCATTTTACAAAAATACAGGCGTGATCCCTGGGTTGATATTCATAATCTTAGAGCACAGCAATACGGCGCTGACCTCCATATAGACTGTCATGTTACAATGCCATATTACTATAACCTCAATCAGGTGCATCAAGAAATTTCTGATCTGGATAGAATTATCAATGGTGAAGCTACACACAAAACTGAGCTTTTTATACATACTGACCCATGCTTACCGGATTGTTGTAATTACTGTAAAATGCAAAACTGTGCAGTCAGGGCTCATCCTTTTAATCAGGAGATTGAATGGACTATTAACAATGCCACCAAGAACCAAAAACATTTTGACCAATGAGCTATTTTAATGTAAGAGTATATGGAGTACTTATAAACCACGATAATAAAGTGCTGATTTCAGATGAGCAGTCTGGCGGCAGAACTTTTAGTAAATTTCCAGGCGGCGGACTTGAGTTGGGCGAAGGCTTAATTGAAGCACTCAAAAGAGAATTTATGGAAGAATGCAACTCGGAAATTGAAGTAGTAAGCCATTTTTATACTACTGACTTTTACGAGCAGTCCTCTTTCAATGATAGTCAGATTTTAAGCATCTACTATCTTGTTAAAGAATCAAAACCGCTTGTTTTAACATTTAAAACTACGGCTTTTGATTTCGATGCAGATTCTCACCAGTCCTTCAGATGGGTAAGCTTGTCTGAGTTAAAAGCTGAAGATGTAACTTTTCGTACTGATAAAACTGTTATTGAGCTATTATTGAAACAAATTGATTTATGACATTAGCTGAGAGAGATAAAGCTGTTATTTGGCATCCATACACGCAAATGAAAGGTGCGCTGCCTAATATTCCGATAGTGAGAGGCGAGGGCGCGCATTTGTTCGATCAAGATGGCAAGAAATATATAGATGCTGTTTCTAGTTGGTGGGTAAATATTCATGGACATGCGCACCCCTATATCGCAGAAAAAGTTGCTGAGCAGTTAAGGGTTTTAGAGCATGTGATTTTTGCGGGTTTCACACATGAACCTGCAGTGTTACTTGCAGAAAGATTGTTGCCGTTGCTGCCAGGAAAACAAGAGAAGGTATTTTACAGCGATAATGGGTCCACCGCAGTTGAAGTCGCCATCAAGATGTGTTTGCAGTTTTGGGTTAATACTACGCCTGCTCCAAGAACAAAGATCATTGCGTTTAAAGATGCCTATCATGGCGATACTTTTGGAGCGATGTCGGTAAGTGGTAGAAGTATATTTACCGACCCATTTAAATCTTTGCTATTTGATGTAGAATTTATAGACCTGCCTAATGCTCAAAATATCGAGCAATTGAAGTTTAAGATCAATTATTTATCCAACGAAGTGGCCTGCTTCATATTCGAGCCGAGAGTTTTAGGTGCAGGTGGAATGTTGATGTATAAGGCAGAATACTTGGATCAACTTTTAAGTACTTGTCAGAATCATGGAATCCTAACGATTGCAGACGAGGTGATGACTGGTTTTGGGCGAACAGGTACGTTCTTCTCTTGTGAAGTGCTTAACAATGAGCCTGACCTATTTTGCCTATCCAAGGGCTTAACTGGAGGCACAATGCCACTGGGAATTACAACCTGTAACAGGAAAATATTTGAAGCGTTTCTGAGTGATGATAAGTTAAAAACTTTATATCACGGACATTCATTTACTGCCAACCCTGTTTCAATAGCTGCCTCACTTGCTAGTCTTGATATTCTGCTCAATCCTAGAACGATTGAGAATATCCAAAGAATTAGCGAAAAACATAGCGTGTTTGCAAGAACCATTACCGGACATCCCAAACTAAAAGATGTTAGGCAAACAGGTACTATTCTGGCAATGGAATGGGAAACTGGAGGCAACACATCCTATTTAAGTGAGTTAAGAAATAATTTATATTTATTCTTCTTAGAGAAGGGAATAATTTTGCGCCCATTAGGTAACATCCTTTACATTTTGCCACCTTATGTGATTAGTAATCAGGATCTCGACTATATTTACGAAACGATTCATCAAGCTTTAAAAGATTTATAATATGCTACTAAAATCTATTTTAGAAACTATTGTTAACGATAATGTATTGCATTCTAAATGGTTAAATACGCTGTCCTTTATGGAAAATGCAGGCGCAAAAAAGATTTCAGCCTCCGAACATAAGGAAGATGTAAACCTAGTCATATTGAAACATGCAGCTGAAGAGCATCGTCATGCTTACTATCTAAAAAAGCAGCTAGAGAAATTAGAAGGCGGTTTATGCAAGACTTATAAAAGCCATGAATTACTTACGCCAAATTATACGAGATTTTATTTAAACGCTCTGGACATCGCTGTTTGCAGATATTTGAAGCAAGAGTTTGGTCTATCTGGGTTTGACCTGAAGTTCGCAGCTTATTTATTCGTTACGTACGCTATTGAAGTAAGGGCAGATGAACTTTATCCTGTTTATCAGGAGGTTCTAACGCAGGCTAATAGTCGTGTAACCGTTAAATCAATTATCCTGGAAGAGGAGGGGCATCTGGAAGAAATGTTAAATCAATTGAAAGCCTTTTCAACAGATTGGGAACATCATGCGGAGATTGTTGTAAAGATTGAGCAAGAAATGTTTAACAATTGGATCAATCAACTGGAAATCGCAATTGGAACCACTTTTTCTGGAGTGATCGCGTAGAAACTGTCCCCTTTTTCAGGCTTCATTATGAAAAGACCTGTAAAGACGCTGAAAGCGGGTAAGATACCACAAGTTTCATTGAAGTAGAAGCAAGGGAATTTAAGTTGTTGTTTTGCCCGACCGAAAATTACTATTCCTGGGTGAATGTGACCACAAAGATTATAGTATTCATCAAATACTTTGGGTTTATTGTGTATAAATCTAAAAGGATGGCAAAGCAATTCCTTGTGGTGCACCTCAATCCCTAGTGCCACATAATCCTGCGTTTTGAGTTCATCATGGTTGCCTTTAACCAGTACTACCCTTATTTCACTGTAAGATTTCCTCCATTCTATAAAAGCATTCGCATCACTATTAATTTTGTTGTGGAACATATCGCCGGTCACAAGCAAAGTGAAAGGTTTGAATTCCTTTACTAGGGCTGTTAGTATTTGAAGATCAGTTTTACCAACTGTGTCAGGCACCTGAATACCCGATTTTCTAAAGTGAGCTGATTTACCAATATGCAGATCGCTGATGATCAACATTTTTTCTCTCTCCCAATAGATTGCTCTTTCTTTACTTAAATACAATCTTTCTCCACGGCAATTAATGAACATTCTTTTTCCTCACACTTTTCTTTTCTGCTTCTGCAGTCATTCTTTCTATTCTCTGGCTCAACTCTTCAGAACTCATATTATCCCTCAAACTATCTACCTTTATTGGAAAGCAAAGCGGTGTATAACTCTCTGCTTTGACTACAATTACTTTACTTTTTTGGATTCTATGTAGTGCAGCTGCTAATCTTGGTTCTTCTATTTGTTGATAAAAAGCTTCGTCATAAGCCTGGCGCAATAATAAGTTATGTTTATCATAATCACTGAAAACGTTGAAAAATAATGCTGCCGACGATTGAAGGTGCTTATTGGCAACATATTTACCAGGATATCCTTGAAAAACAAGCCCCGAAATACAAGCAATGTCCCTAAACTTTCTACGTGCCATCTCCGTAGCGTTGATACTGGCGATGATGTCGTCAGAAAGGTTTTCAGGACTAAACAATTCTTTAATATTGTCTTCATCGAGCGGGAGCGGCTGTTCGCTTAACAACTCGAAACCATAATCGTTCATAGCTATGGAGAAGCTTATAGGTTTTAACCGTCCTAATCTATAGGCGATCAAAGAAGCCATTATTTCGTGAACTTGTCGTCCTTCAAAAGGATAGGCAAAGAGATGATAACCATCCCTTGTATTAATCAATTCAATCAAAAACTCATCACTTTGTGGAACATGGGATACCTTTGCTTGTCGCTCAAAGAGGGGCAAAATGAAATCGAGTTCTTCATCGTCATGCTGCTTGTCGAGCGTCTCGTTGTATTTTTTCCTCAAGATCACACCTAGGTTTGCGCTTAGTGACATTCGTCCACCCATCCAACTCGGACTCATTGCAGTCTTCTGTTTGCTTTTACGAACGAGTACCATCATATCTTTAATCATTGCAAACTCCAAAACGCGCCCGGCAAGCGTAAAGCTGGTTCCGACTTTCATTTTAGCTACAAAGGATTCTTCGACCATACCAACAAATCCGCCACTAATATATTTTACTTTAAGCATCGCATCGCTAACGATTGTACCGATGTGCAACCGGTGGCGCATTGCGATTTGCCTACTTTCCACCTTCCATAAACCATCAATCTTAGTTACCTTACTGAATTCATTATAAGCAGTTAAGCTTTCCCCACCTGTAGTAATGAATCGCATGATCCACGCCCATTCCTCAGGGAGAAGTTCTCGGAACGCATGCGTCTCTTTAACTTCTATATAAATCTTTTCATCATCAAACCCATCTCCAACAGCTAAGGTGACGAGGTATTGTATTAAGGTATCGAACGCCATAACTATGGGATCCCTACTTTCGATATTTTGCGTTCTAGCGGCTTCTTTTATAGCAGCAGCCTCTACCAGTTCAAGCGCATGAGTAGGTAGAAAGTATATTTTTGATGTTTCATATGGAGAGTGACCACTTCTACCAGCTCGTTGTAGAAACCGCGCTACACCTTTTGGTGAACCAATTTGAACTACCGTATCAACTGGTTTAAAGTCTACGCCTAAATCGAGTGAAGAAGTGCTAACAACCGCCTTCAAAATGCCAGAATGAATAGAGTCTTCAATCCAGTTTCTTAGCTCAAAATCAATAGATCCATGGTGAATAGCCAATTGTCCTGCCAAGTTTTCATCCTTTGCCAACAGCGTCTGGTACCATAATTCCGCCTGTCCACGGGTGTTTGTAAAAATAAGTGTTGTTTTGCTTTTATAAATAATTGGCAATAGTTTGTCTGCTAACTTATGCCCCAAGTGACCGGCCCAAGGCAACATATCGATATGGTCTGGCAGAATAGATTTGATGACAATCTTTTTTTCTACATCAGCCTTAACGATTACCTTCAAGACATCTTCATAAGGTACAAGAACATTCAACGCTTGCTCAATATTGCCTATCGTCGCTGATATTCCCCAAATTCGGAGCAGTCTTTCTGGATGTTTTTCCAGCAACAACCCCTTGATCCTGGAAATTGCGAGTTCGGCCATAACCCCTCTTTTACTTCCTAATAATTCATGCCATTCATCAGCTACGATACATTGCAGGTGTTCAAAATAGTTAAATGTACTTTTTTGTGCGAGTAAGAGATGCATGCTTTCCGGGGTGATGATGAGCACTTCGGGCATTTGCTTTTTTTGTTTGAGCTTATCGTTTTGAGAGGTATCTCCGTTACGTACTCCGACTTGCCAGTCGAGTCCCAGTTGCTCACACACTTCACGCATTGCCCTGGAGAGATCTTTGGCAAGCGATCGGAGGGGAGTAATCCAGATTAATTTCAAACCAGTTTGAACCGTTACTTTCTTAGTTGTTAATTTTCCTGGTACTACTTTAGCTTTCGAAGATTCCTGAGTTGAGTTTAATTCATCGATGACAACAGCAAGGAATAAGGAGAAGGTTTTACCGAAACCTGTAGGAGCATTTACCAATCCGCTGTATCCCTCCGCGTAATATTGCCAGGCATCCGTTTGAAACTTAAAGGGCTTTTTACGAGTGGTTTTAAGCCACTTCATAACTTGCTTGTAGCCTTTGCTGGTTTCTATGCCCATGTTAAGAATTCGCTAAAGTTGAAGTCAACAACTGTCTAAGGTCCTCTAACGTGTTGATTTCGTCAGCCTTTTTGTCTTTCCGCCAACGTGCAATTCTGGGAAATCTTAGCGCTAAACCCGCCTTATGCCTTTTACTTTCAGCAATGCCTTCAAAAGCGATCTCGAATACTAATTCCGGCTTAACGGTACGCACAGGGCCAAATTTCTCTATTGCATTCTTTACCACGAATGAGTTGACTTCTTTAATTTCCTTATCAGTAAGGCCTGAATAAGCCTTTGCTATAGTAATCAACTTGTCGCCATCTCTAATTGCAAAAGTGTAATCGGTGAAGAAGTTGGCTCGCCGGCCACTTCCTTTTTGTGCGTAAATCATCACAGTATCGACTGTATATGGGTTGATCTTCCATTTCCACCAATCGCCACGTTTCCTTCCTGCATGATAAAGTGATTCCAGCTTCTTGAGCATTATACCTTCACTGTTAATCTTGCGTGCACCTTGTCTAATCTCCGCTAGTTGCTCCCATCTATCAAAGGAAACTACAGGTGACAGTACGATTATGTCCTTTTTTTCAATCTGGCTAATTATCTTCTCCAAAAGATTTCTACGAAAAGCCATTGTTTGCTCTCGGAGATCCTCTCCCTGATACTCAAGGATATCATACGTGTAAAATCCGATAGGAGCATCATTTAACTGCACTTTGTTGATTGTTTTTCTATTTAAACGCTGTTGTAAAATACTAAAAGCCTGAACATTTCCGTCTTTTACGGAAAGAATTTCGCCATCCAGAACTGTCCCATCCTCTAATTCGTCGACAAGAAAGTGTAGCTCCGGGAATTGTGCCGTTACCAACTCTTCTCCACGGGACCATATAAAAAGCTCGCCATTCCTTTTTACGATTTGCCCCCGGATACCATCCCATTTCCATTCAGCCTGCCATTCATTTGGTTGACCAAGTGAGGATGGTTCCATTTCCAACGCATAAGCGAGGCAAAAGGGATAAGGCCATGAACTATTAGTATTTACGTGAGCGCCACCGACCAGGTCATTATAAGTGATCTCTGTAGGTTCCCATTTACCCATAATACTGTGCATAATTTTATTTGCATCGGTATCACTTTGCTTTGCCAATGCGTTCACAAGCATCTTATTGGATACACCAATCCGGAAGTTTCCAGATATTAATTTATTAAAGATGAAACGCTCTTGCGTTTCAAGACTGTTCCATGCATTTAAAATAAAGGCTTTTTTGTCATCTTCATCTTTGCTATGAAGACCAGCAAGATCGTTGATCCATTCATGCAGTTTGCGATTTGTAAGATGTTCGGCAGGGGGGAGAACGAGTGCAATTGTTTCACTCAAATCTCCTACGCTATGGTAACTTTCAGCGAACAGCCAATCAGGAATCCCACTCAGCTCGGTTGCCCATTGACGAATAAGGCTGGTGTTTACGGGACGCTTTGGTTTTTTGCCGGTAAACATCGCTATAACAAAAGGTTTATCAAGTTCATCTGCTTCATTGAAATAGCTCACCAACGCAGCGATTTTGTCGTTGGTCTTGTTGCTCATTTCCAACTGTTGAATCAGCTCAGTAAACCTTCTCAAGATAAATCCTCCTTCACCGTCGGCTGTTCCTCAATTTTCTCTTCCTCTTCTTCGTTCCCATATTGCGTTTTGACTTCTTCAGAATCTATACCAATTTCGTTTAAATATTTCGAGAAAGTAGCAGTAAAACCATGAGTTACAAAAATTTTTTCTGCTTGAGTAGCCTTAATTGCAGACAAGAGTCCGGGCCAATCTGCATGATCACTTAAGGCGAAACCGGCATCTGCACTCCGCCACCTTCTACTGGCCCGTACCTGCATCCAACCTGAGCAGACACCTGTAGAACCATTTATAAGATTCTTAATCCATCTGCCCTCTGCTAAAGCCGGAGGAACGATTACAATCCCTTTTTGCAAATCCTCCTTTTTCGTATCAGCAGTGATCCTAATGGTTTCTGGCAAATCTACACCTGCACGAATAAATGCTTCATTTAAATTGGCAATTGAGTTATGAACATAAATAGAACTATAACCTTCTAGTCCTTTTAAGAGTCTTTGAGCTTTACCAAGACTGTAAGCAACCAAAACACTTGTCTTGTTTTGGTCGTGGTTATTAGAGATCCATGACTTAATTTGTGAAAATATCAGGTCCTGAGGATGCCATTTATAAATTGGGAGACCAAAAGTACTTTCTGAAACGAATGTGTGACATTTTACTGGTTCAAAGGCTGTACTTATGCCGTCATATTCCACCTTATAATCTCCAGATACAACGCATATTTCACCTTTATATTCTAATCTTATTTGAGAAGAACCAATAACATGCCCGGCAGGAAACAAGCTTAATTTAACTCCATTTATATCTATTTGCTTGTTATATGGCAAGGTTTCGATTTTAAGATCGATTCCCAATCGCTGGTGCAATATTGGTTTTGTAAGATCATGACAGAGATAGGCCTTATTACCCCATTTTACATGATCAGCATGACCGTGAGTAGTAACAGCCAAATCAACAGGCTGCCATGGGTCAATATAAAAATCGCCCTTTTTACAGTAAATTCCTTTGTTGGTAAACCTAAGCAAACTCATTTGTTACGTAACACACCCAAACCTAACAAAGTTTTAACATTCGGCCTAGATGCACTAATGGTTTTCTTTGCTATTTTTGTAAAGACACATATAAACCAAATATCTTGCGAAGTTTCCTCCTTGTAGCTCTGATACTTTTCTCCTTTACATTTTCTTATGGCCAGAATAGATTTACGATAAGTGGCACCGTTTCAGATGAAGCCAGCGGTGAGACCCTAATAGGGGCGACTGTAAAGCTTGATGGTCAAATAGTAACAGGTATCACCACTAATTCTTATGGCTTTTATTCAATTAACATTCCTTCAGGAACGTATAAGATATCGGTTAGTTTCATCGGTTATAAGACTCTGATTCAAAGTATTAAAATTGACAAGAGCGGAAAATTTAATTTCAGTCTTGTAGGCGACAATGAACTTACAGAAGTCGTGATTTCATCTACTAAGGAAGATGATAATGTTAGCAATCCTCAAATGGGTTTGCAGAAAGTTAATGTGAGAGAGATCAGTAATGTTCCGGTACTATTAGGTGAACGTGATGTATTAAAAACACTTCAGCTATTACCTGGAATTAAATCTGCAGGGGAAGGAAATAGTGGATTTTACGTAAGAGGAGGTTCAACGGACCAAAATCTTATTTTATTGGACGAGGCACCGGTATACAATGCTTCTCATTTGCTAGGTTTCTTTTCTACTTTTAATTCAGACGCTATAAAAGATTTAAGTGTTTATAAAGGAGGCATGCCTGCACAATATGGTGGTCGACTTTCTTCAGTTCTGGATATAAGGATGAATGAGGGTAACCGAAAAAACTATGAAATGGAAGGGGGCATAGGCCTAATTTCATCAAGATTAAAAATTGAAGGGCCGCTGGTTAAGGATAAGGGATCTTTCATGATTAGTGCCCGTCGTACTTATTTAGATGCGTTTCTCGCGCTTTCACCTGATAGTGCTATAAATGGCAATACCTTGTTTTTCTATGATTTAAATGCTAAGGCTAATTATCAATTAGATGATAAGAATACTTTTTACCTTTCTGGCTATTTCGGCCGGGATAAGTTAGGGATTTCGAAGTCCTTCGGTTTCAATTGGGGTAATTCGACTTTAACAATGCGTTGGAACCATCTTTATGGCGACAGATTATTTTCAAATACTTCGTTAATCTACAGCAATTATAATTACGTTATTCAAAATAATAACGATGTAAACAACTTTGAGGTCAACTCCTCAATAAGGGATTTTAACATAAAGCAGGACTATGAGTTCAGCATTAGCAACATTAATAATTTGAAGTTCGGGGTGAATGCTATACATCACACAATATCTCCCGGGAAACTAACCTCAAGAGGGAATTCTAGTGTGAACCAAATCACTAATGAAAACAGACAGGGTTTAGAACTTGCAGGTTATATTTCTGATGAATGGGCAATAAGTGATAAGTTCAATATGGTTACTGGACTGAGGTTGAGCTCATTTTCTTTATTAGGTCCTGGAACATTTAAGACATATGATCTGGACGGGATTGCAACTGATACCCTTTTGTATGGCAAAGGTAAGGTGATTCAAACTTACCTTTACCTTGAACCTCGTTTTTCTTTAAGCTATCAATTAGGCTCAATCGGTTCGTTGAAGGCAGCTTATACAAGAAATATTCAGAACATACATCTAATGTCTAATTCCACAACGACATCTCCAACAGATCTTTATATTCTAAACAGTAATAATGTAAAACCAGAGATAGCGGATCAGGTGGCTGGGGGTTACTTTAAGAACTTTTTTGATAACACTTATGAGTTTTCTGTTGAATTGTATTATAAGTGGTTGCAAAATCAGATCGAGTATCGAACAGGAACAGATTTGCGAGGAAATAGTAATGTGGAGGCAGACTTGCTCTATGGCAAGGGCCGAGCTTACGGTATTGAATTCTTTTTGAAGAAAAGATTTGGTAGGTTTAACGGTTGGATAGGATATACGCTCTCGAAAACTGAACGCCAGTTTGATCAACTCAATGGTGCATCATGGTTTTATGCAAAGCAAGATAGAACCCATGATCTTTCTCTAGTAGGAATATTCAAGGCGAGTACACGCTGGAGCTTCTCCTCCGTCTTCGTATATAATACAGGAAATGCTGTGACCTACCCTAGTGGAAAGTATCAGATAAATGGGCGTACGGCATTCTACTATACAGAAAAGAATGGGTACAGGACACCAGCATATCACCGCTTGGATTTTGCTGCAACACTTGAAGGAAAACCTGGAAAAAAACTCCAATCAAGCTGGTCTTTTGGCGTATACAACGTTTACAATCGCCAGAATGCTTTTGCGATTAATTTTAAAGATGACCCAGATGATGCAACGAAGACTCAGGTAGTCCGCACCACGCTATTTGGTATTATACCATCAGTTACCTGGAATTTTAAATTCTAAATTATGAAGAGCACGATAGTAAAACTTATAGTTACTGCAGCGGTTATTGTTACCTCATTATCAAGTTGTGAAAAAGTGATTGATCTGGAGTTAAATAAATCCGAACCAGTTATTGTAGTTTATGGCGAAATAAATGACCAGACTGAAAATCAATATGTAAGGATTTCCAGGACTTACAGCTTCACCGAACCAAATAAATTCAACGAGGTAACCGGTGCGAGAGTTATCGTTACATCGCAGGCAGGCAGTGTTATTAACTATTCTGAAATCACACCTGGAGTGTACCAGAGTTCCAAATTTCGTGGTAGAACAGGTGTTCAATATACGCTTGATGTAACTGTAGACGGAAAAAAATATAGTGCAGTATCTACAATGCCAGAGAAAGTATTTCTCGATTCATTAAATTTCAGAGACGTCTCATTTTTTGGAAATAATTCTACATATCTTATTGCCAACTTCTTAGATCCCTTAGGGATTCAAAATCAATACAGATATGTACTATCTATTAAGAGTAAAGTTGTTGAAGACTTGGTTAGCGAAGATCGTTTTAATGATGGGAATGTAGTCGCCAATACTATATATTATAAATTGAATGACTTAGAACGAGGAGATGCGATAGAACTTGATCTACAGTGTATTGATAGAAATGTATACAAGTATTATTACGCTTTCGGCCAAAATCTAGGTGAAGGAGGACCGCCAGTAGCGCCTGCAAATCCACCCTCAAACATCAGCAATGGTGCGTTAGGAATTTTTAGTGTTCACACTTCTAGCAAAAGGATTGCTAAAGTAATGTAGACTAAATAATTGCTACGCTCCATGTTCTCGTGAAAACCTGCTTTGAAGCTAACTTTATTATTCCCTCTTTGTTTTCCAGGATTTGTTCATGCCCAACTACATCGGCAATTCCGCACCAAGGTTCAAGGCAAACGAAATCGGCATCTCTTGCTGCCCATATTCCGAAGTATGGGAAATTCTTAAATTCGAAGTCAATCCTGTTGCTATTTTTACGGTTACGTAAGCTTATTTTCTCACTTTTTAGTGTTTTGAATACCAGCGCATCATTATAAAATAGGCGATGATCTAGGGCAAGCTTGCCGCCATCTAAAGGTATATTATAAGTGTTATTACTGATTAGATCGTTTTCAATGTCGTGATAATTAAGCATGATATCCTTATCAAACTGTAGATAATAATCAGAATATGCACAACCATTAGACGTATTTATCGCGAAAGCAGGGTGTCCGCCGATTGAAAATAATAGCTCCTTTTCATCGGTATTTGAAACTTCGTAGCTGCAACTCAGAGTGGTATTATCGAGCTTATACCGGATTCCCAGCATAAACTTGAAGGGGTAGGCTACAAGTGTATCAGCTGAGTGTGATAAGACAAATAGCAACTCATCACTATTCTGTATTTCAAGACTAAACTCTTTATCTCTGGCAAAACCGTGTCTGCTAAGTTTATAGCTTCCATCTTTATAGCGGTAAGTATCGTCTTTAAGACTGCCAACAATTGGAAAAAGCACTGGACTAAATTTACCCCAAAACTTAGTATCACCTTCCCAAAGATAATTTTCGCCATTTTTGATATTTATTAATTGCTGCAGTTCCGCACCTTTACTGGAGAATCCAGCCTTTATGCAATCATTTTCTAGGTAAATCATATTAATCTACAGATTGTCTTTTGCTTGTTCTTTAGCGCGCTTCTTAAAAAATCCCCGCAATAAGAAATTACTTTGCAACGCTTCCAAGTCCTCATCTAATTTTTTACTGCTAGTTTCAAGGTTTTTCATGATCGATTTTACCTGACCTGCAGTCTCTTGATCATTGAGTAGCAAACCAACAGCATTGTCTTTTTGATTCAGTTTGGATGAAGCTAAATTTAGATTCTCAGTCAACATTGCTGCAGACCCAGCGGTTTTTTGAAGTTGGTTTACAGAACGCTGAAGTTTCGAGAACACAGCAGTGTCGGTTAATAAGTTGTCAGCGAGACCACCTTTTGTGTTGAGTGTTTTGGTAAATACATCAAGCTCTCTGGCCATCTTACTAGCTGACGATGTAGTGGCTTTCAAATTCGCAACTATAGACTTAAAGTCTTCAGCTACTTGTTGATCTGTCAATAATGAACCAACAGTTCCTTTTCCTTCTACTAAGCCCTTTGCTAATATTTTGAAGTCAGAAGTTACGTCTACCAGGTTTTTGTTGTTTAACTGGAAGGTCTTCATGATGTCATCTGTAGATAAGGTGGTATTGACTTGTAAATGATCCCCATCCTCCACAAATGGGTATTTCGGACTTCCGCCAGTAATTACTATGATTTTATTGCCAATCAGCCCATCAGAGCTGATACTTGCTGTAGCATTCTTATGGATATATTTATGTGCTTCTTCCTCTATACTTAAAAACACCTGAACTTGTGATGTTCCATAAAATTGAATCTTCTTGATGGTGCCAATTTTCACCCCTGAAAACCAGACGTTGTTTCCTGCTTTAAGTCCTTGAATGTCGTTAAAAACGACGTCAACGCTAAAGCTCTTTACGAAAGCCTTTTTCTGGCTGCCTAGGGTAAAGACTCCAACAACAAATATCACTAAGCCTAAAAGTATAAAAGCTCCAACTTTAATTCCACGGCGGTTATTTTTTGCCTGCATGTTTTCTATTGTATAAAATTGTAATCATAAAATGGTTGAACCCTATCGTCAGTTGTGTTAAAAACTTCTTCGAAAGTACCCTTATGTTCGAACTTACCATCAAGCAACATAGCAACTCTATTCCCAACGGCTTTGGCACAGGTAAGATCGTGCGTGATAATAATTGAGCTGGTATGAAAGCGCTCCTGAACCTCGTTAATTAAATTATTAATCTCAAAACACGTGATAGGATCAAGTCCAGCTGTAGGTTCATCATAAAGCATAATTTCCGGTCTAAGAATGAGTGTTCTTGCAATGCCAATTCGTTTTCGTTGTCCACCGGAAAGTTCAGATGGCATTTGGTTGATTGTTTGGGAAAGGCCAACTGCGTCTAGCATTTCCTCAACGGCTATGCTAACCTCTTCTTTTGACAAGTGTTTTTGATTTCTCACTAATGGAAATTCAAGGTTTTCTCTGATTGTCATACTGTCATATAAAGCACTGTTTTGGAACGAAAAGCCAACTTTTAACCTCAATAGCAATAATTCTTTGTAGGATATCTCATCTATAATCTGGTTCAGTACTTTCACCTCACCCTGGTCTGGTGTGAGTAAGCCCACAATAATTTTAATCAATACAGATTTACCTGTTCCTGATTTCCCAAGAACGACCAGATTTTCCCCCTTGTATAAATCAAGATCGACACCTTTTAGAACCTCATAATTACCAAAAGCCTTTACAAGACCTTTTATTTCTATTACTTTCTCAGTTGAAATCGTTTTAGCCTTTTCTTTCATAACTAAGTTCTAAATAGACCAAAAAACTGCACAGAAACTACTTCTTCGATAAATATCAGAAACATTCCAACCACTACAGCAGAATTTGCCGCTTTCCCAACCCCTTCAGTTCCCTTCGAAGAATTGTAACCTTGGTAACAGCCAACCATACCGATTGTGAAACCAAACAAAATAGCCTTTACAGTAGAAGCGGTTATGTCTAAAAAAGTTATTGATTCTAACGCGGATTGAAAAAACGCTTTTGCACTCGTCCCTTCGCTTGTCGACACGTTTAATAACGCACCGAGCATACCAACCATAGCTGTATAGAAAGTTAAAATGGGGATCGTAATTGTGGCAGCTAAAACCCTTGTTGTTACAAGAAATTTAAAAGGATTTGTAGCTGACACTTCCATTGCGTCAATTTGTTCAGTAACTCGCATTGATCCTAACTCGGCTCCTATGCTGGATCCTACCTTGCCAGCGGCAATAAGAGATGTCAGGAGGGGGGCAAGTGTTCTTAATAGCGCGATACCAACTAGGGAGGGTAGCCATGATGTAGCTCCAAATTCCGCGAGAGATGGTCTTGATTGTTTCGTAAAAACTACACCAGTTATAAAACCAGTTAAGGAGATTAAAGCCAGAGATTTGTAACCAATGTCATAACATTGCTTCATAAGTTCTTTGCCCTCATAAGGAGGTAGAAATCCTTCCTTAAAAAAACGGCTGATAAACTGAAAAACGTCATATAAGGTAAGAAACATCCTGCTTAATTTACCTGGTGCTTCTGTATTACTATCCATATATTTGTGTCAAAGTTACTAATTTATCGTTATTCATAATATAAATTATGCAGTTCAAATTGTGCGCCATTATTACTATCTGCCTCCTGGAGGACAATTTTTTTGCAAGAATTGTGTGTAGGTAAGGGCTAGGTGTTCGGACGTTCCTGACCCTTCATTTAATGAATGAGTTCGATTTGGATACGACATCATCTGAAATACTTTTCGATTTTTTATCAACTCATTTATTAGCAGCTCTGCATTTTGATAGTGAACATTATCATCTCCCGTACCATGGACTAAAAGCAAATTACCTTGTAAGTTTTTTGCATAGGTAAGAGGAGAACCTTTAATATAAGCTTCTTTGCTTTGCAAAGGGGAACCCATGTAGCGTTCTTGGTAAACATTATCGTAAGTCAACTGACTGGCAACTGCCGCAACAGCAATTCCAGTTTTGAAGATTTCTGGATATTGAAATAGAAGGTTAAGCGTTGAAGATCCTCCACCGCTCCAGCCCCATACTGCGACTCTGGATTTGTCTACAAAAGACCATTCTAATATTTTCTTCGCTGCCATTGCTTGATCTCTAATATTCAGAGTGCCTATTTTCTGAAAAATACTCTTTCTCCATTCTCTTCCTCTTGGAGCAGGAGTACCTCGGTTGTCGATAGAAACATATATATAGCCGTCTTTTGCCATATCGCCAGCGTAAAGACGATTATTTGCTACACCATAAGTATCCGTAACTGTCTGTCCCCAAGGCTCTCCATATACATAAAAAACTATGGGATATTTTTTGGTTTGATCAAAATTATCAGGCTTTTCCATCCATCCATCTATCACAATACCATCTTCAGTAGTTACTTTAAAAAACTCCACTTTGTTTTTTGGAGGCTTAACTCTTCCAAGTTGATTAGTTAAACTACCCTCCATCGTTAAAGGATTAAGGGTGACAAAGTTCATCCATTCAGCTATAGGAGGGATGTTAGTGTTTTGGTAGGTGTGGCGGGCAAACAGGGCGGATGGAGCAATATCGTAGGAATGTGTTCCAGTGAAAATTGAAGAAGTCACCATCTCTAATTTCCCTCCCCCTGAAAGTTTGGTCTTATACAGATACTTTTGAGTGTAATTGGTTGGAGAAGCCATAAAATATAGATAGCCTGATTTTTCATCGACCAAAGATTTTTCGATGACATCGTAATTACCTTTTGTAATCAGCGTTTGCTTTTTACCATCTTTTGATATCCTGTAATAGTGATTCCATCCATCTTTATCACTAACCCAGAGAAACTCCTTTCCACCATCAAGCCAATTCCATTCCTTAATTGGATCTATCCAGGCTTCGTCAGTTTCTGTCAGGATGTTAGAGACTGAACCATTAGCAATATTTGCTACATAAACTTTACTGATGTTTTGTGCCCGATTAAGTTGTTGTAAAATAACGTCATTCGTCCCAGGGATCCAATCCATCCTAGGAATATAATTCTGAACTGGATCTCCGGGGATTTTCAACCACGTCGTCGATGCAGAAGAAATACTAACTACGCCAATTTTACATGCCGATGGATTCTCTCCAACTTTTGGGTATTCCACAGGAATTACAAATGGATATATAGAATCGGTATTATTAATCATAAGAAAATTTTTCGTCTTACTGGCATCTAACTGCCAATATGCAATAGATTGACCGTCTGGACTCCATCTAAACCCATCCCTGCAGAAAAATTCTTCTTCGTAAACCCAATCGAATGTGCCATTAATTAAATTTTCTGTTCCATCCATTGTAAGCGCCTTTGTTGTTCCGTTGGTCAAATCGTCAATATAAATATTGTGTTTACTCACGTAAGCTACTTTGCTACCATCAGGTGAGAATTTTGCAAACATCAGCGATGCCGTAGGTTTATCTTTACCAATCTTGATGACCTTATTAAGTTTGAGATCCGCAACATAATAATCTCCTCTGGTCTCTTCTCTCCAAACCTTCTTGCTATTCGTAAATACCAGCACCTTGGTGCCGTCTTCTGAAATAGTGAAATCTTTTATAGTTACAAGATTGTTACCAGCACCTTCAAGTAAGGCCCTTGGTACAATTGTCTTACGATCATTTTTGGGAAGCGTTATAGAAATTATTTCACCATTAGTAGACTGGTAATAAGAATTACCATCTTTGGCCCATTTAATTTCCTGCGCTTTTGCACTCCAGGTAAAAAAAGCAGTGAAAATGATTATCAGTTTATATGCTAATTTATTGACTTTCATTTTTATAAGTTTAGAAATGCATCGTAAACAACTTGGAGGTAGGATTTTGCCAATTTTAGCGTAGTAGCAGTCTTAACCTCATCGCCATTCTTATTATTGTATAACACTACTTTTCCTATGTTGTCAAATGTAACACATTGTTGGTTATTGATAAAACCCATTCCATCGTCCCAACTAAAAAATGCGAATGATTTGACATAAGGGTTGAGAAGGTTTTTGCTCCATCTGAATTCTTTGGTGTTTAAGGCTAGCTGTGAGAGTAAAGTTGCCGGCAGATCCGACTGGCTACCAACTCTATCGAACACCCTCCCCTTATACTCATCTTTGATAACATCACCATATAGGAGAAAGGGGATATGGTAACGTTCAGGAACAAAGACATTCGTTCTATTTTTTGGATAAATGTGACCATGATCAGCTATAAAAAGAAATAGCGTATTCTTGTACCACCGTTGTTTTTTTGCCAGTTGTAAATAAGAAATAATGCATGAGTCTGTGTAAAATGCCGTGCTTTTAAATTTCTCTACATTGTTTGCGGTACCAAATTTTGATCTTCCAGGCACAGTAAACGGTTCGTGATTCGTAAGGGATAGAACGGTGGAGAAGAAAGGTTGCTGTGCTGTGTTCATTTCTTTGAGTTGACGTTTGAATACCGCACCGTCAAATTGACCCCAGCTAGTCACTATTCCATCCTCGAAATTATTTCGGTCAGTTAGCTGATGAACATCATGGTTCAGTAAAAAAGCCTTATAATTATCAAACTCCGATTCTCCACCGTAAAAAAATGAATTTTGATAACCAGCCTTGTAAAGAGAGCGGGATATTGAAGGAAGTTTCTCCGTTTTCTCAGGCCATTTGACAATATTAACTGCAGCCAGAGAAGGAAATCCCGCGAGTGTTCCAACAAATCCTTTGTCTGTTCTATTGCCTGTAGAATAAACGTTGCTAAATAATATCCCCTTATTAACCAGAGTATCGAAACCCGGCGTAACATCCTGCATATTTCCTAGCGTGGCAGTCAGATCTGCCGTAAAGCTTTCCATAATAAATAAAACTATGTTAGGACGTTGAGTGGTCAATACACTTATTGTACTATCTTTAGCTACAGCGTAAAGGCCTGAGACAATATCGGTAGCTTCTTTAGCATCTTCATAGATGTATGGATTGGCTTTTGTTTTATTTGATGCAATAAGACTAGATAAAAGGTTCCATTCTGTGTTTACTGATGCCAAGTTTAAGACCTGTGTCTTGGAAAAATAGGCCATGCTCTGGTTTATTGGAGATCCTGAAATTCCACCTCGTATCATCACAAAATTCAATCCTAAAATAACTAAAGCAATGGGTAACTTTATCCAAATGGATTGGTTGGCAAACGTCAATTTTCCAAACACGACAGTTCGCTGGAGAATAAAACCAAGGGCAATAAGTAGCATCAGCACAGCCATAGAAAGACCGATAGGCGATGATGCACTCGATGCAAGCGCCTCATTCGGTGTAGTTGTAGCAACTTCTAACGCTTTTGAATTGATTTTTGAACCCCATTCTCTGAAGATATTGAAATTAGCAACAGAAATAATACTGAACAGAACTACCAGTAAGTTCATGTATCCGCTAAGCCACTTTAATTCAATATTCTTTCTCCCGCTAATCATCGATATAATGTAGGACAGGGCTGGTATAACCAGAATATATCCCACCATAGAAAGGTCCAAGAGTAAGGCATGAAAAAACGTGGAGGTTACCTCGGTAAACGAAACGGAAGAAATCATTTTTGCATTTATTACCAGAAAGATCAATCTATCTAACAAGAAAAAAAGAAGCCAAAATACTATGAACCTCAAAAAGAAAAGCAAACCATTCAGCATATCTATAGACTAATTTGTTCCCTTAAGCATTTTAAACATTTCATCAATTTCCTGAACGGACTTTAGCTCATAGCCTGATGGAATAGTTAATGAAAAGGGCCCAGTCTTCTCTTCCTTAACATTTTTTAGTGTGAGAATATTTTTTACCCCATATTGGATGCTTATATATTTTACTGGCGTGCCTTTGAGCTCAGCAAATTCTGGTAAGATTGCACCTGGAGATAACTGAAGGTCGGGTGCTATCCAAACTTCGTAGTTTTCATTATTGTTATCTTGATAATTATATTTTTCTGCATCATATCCGCCTATTTGTTTTCGTTCTCCAGTAGTCTTAAAATTCTTAAAAATCAAATTGCCGCCCTGTTTTTCAAGATCTTCCTTAGTGAATTTCGTTGCATACAGCTTTTGGAACAAGGGCGCATCTACTAGCAAGATAGCCGATCGCCCGGGACCGTCTACAATCATCTTTAAAGTAGCAAGGCCCATATCTATTTCCATCTTAGATAAACTACCATTAAATTTCACCTTGCTAATCGATGGCAGTTGCGCTGCATCTATTGTTTTCTTTTGATCATCGTTAAGGTCGTATGAAATATCATACGTGAGTGTTCCCTGGTTGATTATCTTTTGCGCTTTTAAAGGTAAAGATCCAGCGGCCATCATCACAGTTAACAATACCAGATTTCTAGCTCTAAATGGGGGAGTTTTTTTAATAATCATTTTTGTTTACCATTTAATATGTTCTTTATTAATAAAAGCAGCAATACCACTTTTAAAATCATCACTATCGCGTACTCTTGCGTTGATATGTACGGCTAGGGACAGGCTTTTCTCTAGAAACGGGTTGGTCGTTTGTCCAATAAGCTGCTTAGTGATCATTAATGAGTTTGAAGATGCAGTCTCACATAGTCGTCTAGCAAAGTTCATAACTTCCTTCTCAATTTCCTTTTTGCTTTTTATAAAGGTGATCAGTCCAAAGTTGAGTGCTTCAGAAGCTGGAAACAACTCTCCACTGAGTAAAATGCGCTTAGCAACTGTCTCACTAGTTTTTCTTAGCAGAAAGCAGGAAACTATCGCGGGTACAAAACCTAAGTTAACCTCTGTATATCCAAATTTGGCCTCTGGTACAGAAAAGATAATGTCGCATACCGTGGCCAACCCACATCCACCCGCTATAGCGTGACCTTCCACTTGGGCGATCACCACTTTAGGGAGATAATAGATCGTAGTAAACAATCGCTTTAAATTCTCAGAGTCCGCTAGGTTTTCTTCGTAGGTATTTTGCTGAAGCTGTTGTAGGTAGGCTAAGTCAGCACCAGCACTAAAGGTCGATCCTAAAGCCTTCAATACTATTAGCTTAACCTCTTCATCTTCAGAAGCTTGTAGGAAATATGCGATAAGTTTTGAAACGACCTCCGGATTTAAGGCATTGCGTTTCTCAGGTCTGTTAAGTATGATCGTTGCGATACGATCCGTAATTGAGTATAAAACAACCTCTTCTATCATGGATTCTTTGTTTTGACCATTAACGAATCAAATATATAGAATGCATGGTAATATCATAGAAATTAAGATTAGTCAATGTTTTTTACTATCGCTTTTTTATAGCCAAGCGTCAATTGTTTTAGTTCGGTTCGACTAATTGAATAGTTGTAAAATTGAATGTTATCACTGTCAATTTTTAAATAAGGTCGTGTAAGAGATAGAAGGTTTTCAGTACATATGATCGTTTTAATATGTTGTTGGTCTAAAAATGGTTGAATGTTTCTCTTAAATAGTTTATCATCAACCTTTAACTGAGTATATAGGATAGCTTCATGGCTTTTGATAAAGGCAACTGCATAATAGCTCCTGATATTGAAAATCACCATTTTTTTTTGGTAATTCTCCTTGAACTTATCGAAGCCTGTCAGCGTTTGTAAGACAAGACATAGTGCTAGACTATATCGCAGTATGGATTTTTTATACAAACTTAACCCAATTAATATTCCTCCTAAAGCCAGCGTTAGTACAAATAATTCCACCTTACTTATCCATATTGAAGACACGCTCGACAAAGGTAGTTCAGCAATATATTTTAATCCTGCATTTGTTAAACTTATCAGCCATTCGAGAATCTCAGCGAGGAAGGTAAGCCTAAATACAAGAATAAGTATTCCTAAATACATAATTCCCGTGACGGGCAATAGAATAAATAGATTGCTCACAAGGAAGTACATCGGGAATTGGTGGAAATAATATATGCTCAAAGGGAAGGTAAAAACTTGGGCAGCAATTGAGATGCTTATAGCTGACCAGATTTTTCTTAAATGAATATTTTTGAGAAAGAACCAGCCTTCTATTATTGGCTGTAACAAAATCAGTCCTAAAACCGCCAGATAGGACAATTGAAATCCAACATCCCAAATAGTATATGGATCATAAACTAAAATTAAGAATGCGGAGAATGCTAGAATGTTATAACCAGCTGAGGAACGATTAATACTTTTGCCAATGATAAACCCCGAAATCATGATTGCCGCTCTAAGTACTGATGGCGATAGTCCAGTAAGCAATGTGTAAGACCATATGAGTAAGAGGATTACAAATGATTTAAACAATCGTGTAAATTTTCGACGATTCAAAAAAGCAAATATCCAGTTCAATAGAATATATATCAAACCCACGTGCATACCCGATACGGATAAAGCGTGGATAGTACCCGTTCTCGCATAATAACTAAGCACATCTTCGTCCAGGTCTGCGCGATATCCGAGGATTAATGTGGAAGCAACGGAATATACATTGTCATCTTCTAAGATTTCTCGAAAGTATCTAACTTGACGGGCTCGAACATTATATGCTAAATTCATTAACACGTTGCCCTTATTTTTTCCAGTCGATAATACTTCCTTTTGAACTAAAAATGCTTGATGGTAGATATGTTGTTCCGCTAGCCAATTTTTATAATTAAACGTTGCAGGATTGGGATTAGCTCTTGTTTCCTTTGCTAGGTTCGGAATAATCAACACATCTCCGTATAAAATCTTAAGAGTTGAATTGGGTTCGAGTTTGATGCTTATTAAAATATTTCCAGTCGTTTTAGTTTCTAATAAGTTCTCGTATCCCATTGCGACCTTTGCTTTGAACATTAGAATATTATTTGTCACTTGCGGCTCCTGATTTACCACAATATTGAGATACTCGAAGTTTTTCTTGTCAAAGTGGTCATCGCGTAGTATTTCACTTTTATAAGTCGTTAGTGCAAAGCCAGACACAAACAACAAAAAATACAATCCGAAAGAGATCAAAGATTTGTAGCGATAGAGTCTGAACCCAGAATAACAAAAATTTAATACACCGAATGAAATAACAAAAAAAATAATTGTCAGATAAATAAATATCGGCGGCAAAATAGCCAATGGTTTAAAGCCGAAAAATAGTATTCCGGTTGTGAAGGGCACAATTGCCCTAACGTAGAAAAACTCAGAATTGGAAACGAAGTTGGACCTTGACATCAGATTTTTTAATACCCTTTATTTCATCCAGACCAGAGCTTATCGATTCTTTTCCTTGATAGACAATCACAGCATATCTGGCCCATAAATCGATTTGTTGAGTAACGCGATACCTGATATTGCTGTAACATTTGAATCCTTTATCCGCATAAGCACCAAAACTCGAACCATAGAGTACATCGTCTTCGTAAGCATAAATCCTACTATTGTACGAAGGGGTGTCAAAATAAGCAATCCTCAAATTGCCAGATACTTTAGACGATGGCAGATGATAATTGAAATCACTATAGATTAGTTTCCCAACCTCTTGAGTTACATTTCCCTTTTTATAAATGGAAATCTCTATCCGCTGCTGCAAATCTATACTCTTGTTTAATCTCCAATCTATCGCTACTCTTACACTTCCTTTTAAAACATTTCTAAGTTCCTGAGTTTTATCTGATGCATCAGGATTTTGTTGTTTCACTTCACGTTTAAGCCTAAATAATATTTTTAATGTTTTTTTTGGGATATAAACTCCCTGAGCAAGTAGTTCATAACCTTTTGATGCAGAGTCAACTCTAAATTTTAGCCAGGGAAACTTAAAATAATCAAAATAGACAGAGTATACGAAACGCTTGGACGGGGTAAAATTAAGTCCTGCATATGTGCCCTTCTCATTCCTAACATCTGTATTTTCACCAACAGCATTACTAAAAAAATTACTATAGTCGCGGTCATAATTCCTATGCAATAGCACAACTGAAAACTTCGGGGACAAGCTCGCCAATAGTCCATTTATAATTGCCCAACCACCATTTACGCTATACGCAACCTCACCATAGGAGTAAATATTCTTAAATGTGTAGTTATAATGAAAGCCCGTATTCAGTAGATTTTTTCCTGTAAAAGCATACTTATTATATGCTGAGCTTCCCGTGATAAAATTTTGGTCATATGTGGATTGATAACTTACCAGGCCAAGATTTAGATTGTCAGACAAATACTGTAGTGCGCCTCCAAACACAAGTTGTCCCAAGCTGTTTTGATTTTTAAGCTCTGTTTTCGTCCGATGATATCCGCTGTCATTAATCGTCTGGATGGTGGTAGTACTATCAGGCCACAGTTTTACGCTACCATCTCGTCTCCTATAAGATATAAATGAGGTCAATTCTATGCCTTTCCAAAGAGCCACTATATTGGAAACTCCTCTAAAAAACGAAGCCTCATTTGCAGATGAATATGACCTGAGGCCAACATCTCTCGCCGCAACACTTGTCACATCAGGGCCTTTTCCGAAACCAAAGCCCGACCATAATGTGAGCCCCTGTCCAAACTGTAAGCTATAGTCACCGAAAATGATTTTTTTAAATGGCCCGACTTGATTAATGGTGAGGTTCGCCGAGAAGTGATCAGACAATACTTTGCCCTTAGAAAAATGTTCTCCTGCATCTTTTTCCATGACTAATCCCGCGGCAATCCTGTTGTTGGAAGTGTACTTGTAGCGTAAAAGTATCCTGTCCTGAGACCCAAGATACCTGCTTCCCGGCAAATCTGTAAAGCCTTTGGGAACCTCAATTACCCGCCCGTATCGTAAAATTAGATCATTGGAGCCGTTCCTCCACATATCCTTTAACGATAGTTTATCTGTGGTTCCATTTTTACCTAATGTTACGAACTGTAAAAGCCTTTCAATGGTTACCAAATCAAACCCATCAATACTCTGGAGCTCCGCCAAGTCCAACAATTTACCATTGACTTCTAAATGACGTAGCAAATTGGTAATCTGCAAAGGAGAAAGAAATATAAGCTGTTTCAGATTTTTCGCGGAAGTAGCATTCAAATTGATCTGATGGGAGCGAATATAGTTTAGCCGCTCTGTGAGCTCATACAAATCAATATCTTCAGAGAGGTTTTCTGCAGCGCTTTCGAGAATATCCTTAATAAAGGAATCATCCTGAGCAAATGCGGTGAAAGAAACAAAATGAAAAGCTAAAAGTAGCAAGATAAGTCTGATTGGCATTGATGTGCCAAACCACGGATATTAGCAGTTAGTAAACCAACTTATGCGGATATTATATTTCCTCATTGAGTTTTAAAAGAAAGTCTTTTAATTTCTCTAATGAAGCAATGATGCGCTGATTTTCCTTAACCTCAGCGCCATTATTTTTGAGGTGTTCTTTTGCTCCTTTTAAAGTAAACCCCTTCTCATCCACCAAGTGAAATATCATTTTTAGGCTCTCAATATCTTCAGGGGTAAAAAGTCGGTTTCCCTTTTTATTTTTCTTCGGCTGTAGAACAATGAATTCCTTTTCATAGAACCTGATCTGCGATGCATTGACACCAAACATTTCGGTAACCTCGCCCATAGTGTAATACATCTTGTTGATTTCCCGTTCTTTGTATGGCATAATTTACGTTGATTATTAGACTATTACAGCTTTTATTTAAAGTATCCAAACTTAGATAAAATTGTTTTATTTACAAACAGTTTTATCTAAGTTTGCCATCTAATACACATCATGATGACAGCGAAAGAAATCAGACAGGCCTACTTGAAGTTTTTTGAATCCAAACAGCATCATATTGTTCCCTCAGCGCCAATTGTAGTTAAAAACGATCCAACCCTAATGTTTACTAATGCAGGGATGAACCAATTCAAAGACTTGTTCCTTGGTGAGGCTGCAATAAAATACTCCAGGATAACGGATACACAACGTTGTTTACGCGTTTCTGGTAAGCATAACGACCTGGAAGAAGTTGGTATTGATACCTATCACCATACGATGTTCGAGATGTTGGGTAACTGGAGCTTTGGTGACTATTTCAAAAAGGAGGCAATTGCATGGAGCTGGGAATTGCTAACTGAAGTTTATAATATTCCTGAAGATCAGCTGTACGTTTCTATTTTTGAAGGTGATTCAAAAGAAGGCCTCGAAAGGGATACTGAAGCTTTCGATCTCTGGAAACAATATGTTCCCGAAGACCGCATCATCCTTGGCAACAAGAAAGATAATTTCTGGGAAATGGGCGATACAGGACCATGCGGACCATGCTCTGAAATTCATGTGGATTGTCGGCCATTGAATGAACGTAATGAAATTTCTGGCAAGTCGCTGGTAAATGCAGATCATCCGCAGGTTATAGAGATCTGGAATAATGTATTCATGCAATTCAACCGATTAAAGGATGGGTCATTGCAGCCATTACCTGCACGGCATGTAGACACTGGAATGGGCTTTGAAAGATTAGTTCGTGTGTTGCAAAAAAAATCATCAAATTACGATACAGACGTTTTCCAGCCATTAATCGAATTTATAGCTCAGCATTCGGACATAAAATACGGCGCCGAGGAAAAAACTGATATCGCAATGCGAGTTATGGCGGATCACATACGTGCCATATCATTTGTGATTGCCGATGGACAACTTCCATCAAATAATAAGGCCGGATACGTTATAAGAAGGATCTTACGCCGTGCAGTTCGTTACGCCTATACTTTTCTTAATTTAAAGGATCCGTTTATGCATAGGTTAGTACCAGTGCTGGCAGATCAGTTTAAAGACGTATTCCAAGATCTAAGCCTACAACAGGATTTTGTTCAGAAGGTCGTACTGGAAGAAGAGGTTTCCTTTTTAAGGACCTTATCTACCGGTATTCAGCGATTTGAAAGCTACACTCGCAAACAAGGTGAGCATCTTATGCTTGAAAATGCAATTGAGCCGGAGAAAGGCTTTGCCGATGCTTGGGTATATAGTATTTTAAAAGACCAAATGATCATCTCAGGAGAATTTGCATTTGAATTACAGGACACATACGGTTTTCCGATTGATTTAACGGAGTTGATGGCAAGGGAACAAAAGTGGATTGTAGATATGGAAGGCTACTCTAAAGAATTACTTAAACAAAAAGAACGCTCTAGAGCTGCTACCGCAATAGATACTGGTGATTGGGTTCTCGTAAATCCAAATTTAGAGGTAGAATTTGTCGGTTATGACGATTTCGAGTGTGAAACGCAAATTATTAAATATCGTAAGGTTACCGCAAAAGGGAAGGAGCAATATCAGTTTGTGCTAAGTAAAACGCCATTCTATGCAGAAAGTGGTGGGCAAGTTGGTGATACAGGGAGATTAGAAGACCATAGCCGCTTGTTTTTTGTAGAAATAAACGATACCAAGAAAGAAAATGGCGTCATTGTCCATTACACGGATACATTACCAGAGGATTTAGATGGTCAATTTTGGGCCGTCATAGATGAATACAAGCGACTATTGTCTCAAGATAATCACACTGCTACACACCTATTACATGCGGCACTTAAGAAAGTTTTAGGTAACCATGTTAACCAGAAAGGGTCATTGGTAAATCCTGACTATTTGCGGTTCGATTTCTCACATTTTGAAAAGATCTCAGAAATAGATCTCTCAAGGATAGAACATATTGTCAACAAAAAAGTGAGAGAAAATATCCCGTTAAAGGAACAGCGTTATGTTCCCTATGATCAAGCAATTTCAAGCGGAGTTACAGCACTTTTTGGAGAAAAATATGGTGATCTGGTAAGGATTATCACATTTGACGACCATTATTCTAAGGAATTATGTGGCGGAACTCACGTGCAGGCGACAGGTCAGATAGGATATTTCAAGATCATATCAGAGAGTGGTGTTGCTGCAGGGGTGAGGCGTATTGAAGCAATTACTGCGGATAAAGCTGAAGACTTTATGCTATCTCAAAATAAAGAATTGGCAGAACTAAGGATGTTATTGAAAGGTAGCAAAAATCTTAAAGTTGCAGTTTCAATATTAATAGAAGAAAATAGCAAATTAAAAAAGGAAGCAGAAAAAGCCTTGGTGGAGCATTCCTCCAACTTAAAGCATGAGATTGCTCAGCACAAGAGAACAATAAATGGGATAAATGTTATCGCAAGGCATGTAGACTTACCAAATGCAGATGCTGTGAAAAATCTTGCATTTGCTGTCAAAGATCTCGTAGATGACTTACTTCTGGTTTTCACGACAATAATTGATGATAAACCAGGAATAACCGTAATGATTTCAGAGCATCTCGTAAAAGAAAGGGGATTGAATGCATCTAACATTGTTCAAGAACTAGCAAAGGATATTCAAGGCGGTGGGGGCGGCCAGCCATTTTATGCGACAGCTGGTGGTAAGAATAAAGATGGTTTGAAAACTCTACTAGAAAAAGTAGAAAAGTTAGTGTAACTATAATTTAGTTAGGCTAACTTTTCTGAACTCAACTTCCGATCCTTCTGCTTGCAAAGCTATTTGGCCCGAAGTTGCTGTACATTTATATCCGTGATTAACAAGTATATTGTTGACCCAAACGATGACCTCATCATTTTTACATTCAACAACCATTTTGTTCCAATCTCCAACTGGCTTTTCTACATTTTGAACTAATCTTTCAATCTTACGTAGCTTGTCGCCATTAATGCCCCATCTTGATTTGTCACCTCTTCTTGATTCCATTTCAGGCACGGTGATATCTTCTTCTATACACCAGAAGTCGCCAGCATTCGTGTGCTCAATTTGGACTTCAATTGACTTTGGAAACATTCCATACAGTGCCCGAGGTGAAGATGCATGAACGAGCAAGCCACAATTTCCTGGTTTGCTGGCAAATCTATATTGTACTTCTATTTTATAGTTGCTAAATACAGAGTCAGTTATCAAATGACCGCCTGGGGTTCCCAAACTTACAAGAAGCCCATTCCTAATAATAAATGGTGATTTTGCACCCTCGTTTTTATCTAGCTCAGGAACATCAATGTGCCATCCATTGAGATTTTTCCCATTAAACAAAGACTTAGTTTGTGCAAAAGTCTCAACCCTTATCGATACAAATGAAATTAGGAAGATAGCGATAAGATAACTTATTCTCATACTATAAATATATAGAATAATCTTTCACTTTTCACTAACAACGACTTACTGTCTCTTCAAGTATGTTACACCAAGTTCCAGATCAGGAACTGGTTTTGTGTTGCGAGTACTTGGTTGTGATTTGCTTTCATTCTTTGAACTGCGGTTAAGTATGATCTTAATCCTATGCAGATTTCCTTTTGGAAGAAGTAGTTTGTTGATAAAAGCTCGATGTTGTTATCCCAGAAGGCATCAATGAACAAAGATGCTGAGGCAAACGAAGCTCATTTAAAGGTTTATATTAATTTCTACAATACAATCAGGTGGTTTACCTCACTGAAAAGTCAAGCACCATTTGATAATTACAAACAATGGGCCCAAAAAAAATAAAAGAAGCAAAAATACACCCCAAGCAACAAAATTAATAGTGTACCTTGTAAGAATTGTCCTTCTAAAAACAGTTAATACACTAAAATGGCTAACACCCACTTTCAAAGTCAATTTTGTGTGTTATAAATTATTTAAAGTTTGTGCCATCATTACAATTACGCCTTTTAAACGTCAGATATAACGCATAAATACTTATGTTTGTATAATAAAAGAATTAAAATCAAGACAAGTTCCTACTACATATGAGTGACAAAATAACCGTTTCTTCTTCGGATTTTGAGTTGGTATCGGGACTTGAGATTCATGTGCAACTAAACACAAATACAAAGATTTTTTCATCAGATAGCGCAGCTTTTGGTGCTAAGCCAAATCAGCATATTTCTCCTGTTAGTTTGGCGCTGCCGGGTGCACTCCCAAAGCTTAATAAACAGGTAGTAGAAAAAGCTATCCGCATGGGCTTAGCGCTCAATTGCAAGATTAATCAAGTGAATTACTTCGATCGAAAGAACTATTTTTATGCTGATTTACCTAAGGGTTACCAAATTACCCAGGATAATAAGCCCATCTGCCAAGACGGATTTATCAATGTTAAATTGAGTAATGGAACAGAGAAGCGAATCAGTATCAATAGGATACACCTGGAAGAAGATGCGGGTAAAAGCCTCCATGATCAAGACGAACGATTTTCATGTATTGACTTAAACAGGGCGGGAGTTCCACTCATCGAGATTGTTACAGAACCCGATATCAGGAGCGCTGAAGAAGCCTCTGCTTTACTCACAGAAATGCGCAAATTGGTTAGGCACTTGAATGTGAGTGACGGTAATATGGAAGAAGGGAGCTTGCGCTGTGACGCCAATATTTCTATCCGCCCTAAAGGATCGGCTGACTATGGTATCCGCTGTGAGGTAAAAAATTTAAACTCAATTAGAAATGTCCGCAGAGCAATGGACTTTGAATTTGCCAGACAACGGGAAGTCATTGGCAAGGGAGGGGTGATTATTCAAAGTACCCTTAATTTTGATTCAGACCAAGGAACAACATCTCCGATGAGAAATAAGGAAGAGGCGAATGATTATCGCTACTTTCCTGATCCGGATCTTGTTCCGCTTCATATATCGGATGAACGATTAGCGCAAATTAGGGCTGAAATGCCTGAGTTGCCAGCTGTGATCCTGAAAAGATTAATGACCGATTATAACCTAGGTCTTTCAGAGGCTGCTGTACTTGGAGATGATAGCGATTTATTCCACTATTTTACATCGGGGCTTCAGAACATCCAGCAGCCAAAGAGTTTGATTAATTGGTTAACTGGCCCAATAAGAGCATTCCTTAGCGATAATAAGCTCACAATAGCCTCCTTCACGCTTTCGCCTCATAAACTTTCCGAAGTCATCAATCTTGTAGATGAAAAGCGAATTAGTCATCAAGTTGCCTTACAAAGGCTAATTCCTGATTTATTGAACAGGCCTGAAAGCGACGTTCTGCAACTATCGACAGAGCTCAATTTATTGATTAAGGACAACGCAGATGAACTGTACCAATTCGTAGAGCAGGTATTGGCTAAATTCCAGCCACAAGTACAAGCTTACAAGAATGGAAAGAAAGGTGTTCTTGGCCTATTTGTTGGTGAGGTGATGAAACTTGCCAAGGGAAAGGCGGATCCAAAGAAAATAAATGACGTATTACTTCAAAAATTAAACTCATAAACCTATGAATATATCCAGAAAACTAACCTGCATCGTAGCAGTTTGCCTAAGTTTTACCGCTTGTAAAGACAAAGATAAATTTGTTATAGAGGGAACCTTTACGAATGCTGTTCCTCAAAGTAAAGTTTATTTGTTTGGCTTAAAAGACGCAAATGCGACTGCATTGGACTCAACAGTATTTTCAGAAAAAGGTGAATTCAAGTTTACTCACGCAACACGGGGAAGCGATTTCTTTCGCATCTCTGCAGACACTAAGGAATACCTGATCATTGCAAAGAATGGTGATGAGGTCAAAATAACTGCTGATCTTACTAATCCAAACGCTGTATACAATATTTCTGGCGCTATGGAAGCCGATAAATTGCAAGAGTTGAATACAATTCAGAATCAGTATGCAGGCAGGATCGCTATCATTCAAAATGAATTCAATGCCGCGGCCGAGGCGAAACCTGAAGATAGAAGTAAGGTTCTGGAGCAAATGCAGCCCAAATACATGGCTGAAATCCAAGGTAAAAATAATGCTACCCTGAAATTTGCAGAAGACAACGTTGGAACGCTTGCTGGTTTCTACGCCATTAATTTGTTGAGTCCTATGGATTATAAAAAAGAAATGGTTGCTTATTCTGATAAAATACAAGACAAAATAAAGGGAAACCCAATGGTTGACGACTTCCTGAAACGTATGGCTATCATCAAAAAGCTTGACATTGGACTACCAGCCCCTGATTTTGAATTGTATGACGTGAATGATAAGCCCATTAAACTTTCAGACTTCAAAGGCAAATATGTTATGATCGATTTCTGGGCATCGTGGTGCGGACCTTGCAGAAACGAAAATCCAAATGTTGTAGCAGCCTACAAAACTTTCAAAGATAGAAACTTCACGATACTTGGTGTATCACTTGACCGTCCCGGAGGTAAAGACCAGTGGCTTGCAGCAATTGCCAAAGATAAATTAACTTGGACCCACGTTTCTGATCTTAAATACTGGGATAGTAAAGTGGTTCCTTTGTATGCAATCGAGGGTATTCCAGCTAATTATCTCCTTGACCCTAAGGGTACTATAATTGCTAAAAATCTATATGGTGCAGAGCTAACGGCCTTTTTAACTAAAACGTTACAATAACCCTAATTGAATGTTAACATAGCTTACCTTGTTAACAATTTGTTAACCTGACTTTAACGCTATGTTTCAATTGATTGCCTACTTTCGTAATAAATAACTAAAGCTATGAGCGCTGTAAAACAAAAAATCCTAATTGTTGATGACGAACCGGATATTTTAGAGTTAATTGAATACAACTTAAAGAAAGAAGGTTATCAGGTTTTTTTGGCAAGTAACGGCCAGGAAGGTATCAATGTGGCCAAGAAGGTTCATCCAGATTTAATTATTCTTGATATCATGATGCCAAAGATGGATGGCATTGAAGCATGTCGGATAATGCGGGCCATTCCAGAATTTAAAAATACATTCATGGTGTTCTTAACTGCTCGGAGTGAAGAGTATTCTGAAATAGCAGGGTTCAACGTTGGGGCAGATGATTATATAGCTAAACCAATTAAGCCAAGGGCGTTAATAAGTCGCATCAATGCTATATTGAGAAGAAACACGAGTCCTGATGAGATGTCGGAAAATAAAGTAGAAATTGGTGATTTAGTGATTGATAGGGAAGCATATCTCGTTTACCAAAACGGAGAGAAAGTCGTGCTTGCGAAAAAGGAGTTTGAACTTTTATACTTGCTGGCTTCTAAACCCGGAAAAGTTTACACCAGAGAATCTATTCTTAAGAATATCTGGGAGGATTCGGTGGTAGTAACAAACCGTACAATTGATGTACATATTCGTAAACTCCGCGAGAAGTTGGGTGAAACATATGTGGCCACAGTAAAAGGAGTGGGTTATAAATTCGAACTTTCTTAGTACTTTTGCCGGTAACAAGAAATGCACAGATTTGAAATATCCTTCCTTTAAAGACCTCATACTATTCGAAAACGATGATTATATCGTTGTAAATAAGCCGCCCTTTGTTGCATCACTTGATGAGCGGGGGGGTTCTGGTGAAGTAAACATTCTTCGCATGGCAAAGCATTACAGCGATGATGCACAAGTGTGTCACCGGTTGGATAAAGAGACTTCCGGCGCTATTATCATTGCCAAAACTCCAGACGCCTACCGTTCCGTAGCCATTCAGTTTGAGAAACGTAGGGTAAATAAGGTCTATCACGCAATAGTCGATGGTCAGTTCACCTTCAACGAGCTTTTCATAGACTTGCCTATTTTAAATGACGGCAACAAAAGCGTAACTATTGATAGGAAGGAGGGCAAAAGAGCGGAAACTATTTTCAATACCGTAAAGCATTACCGTCATTACACCCTTGTGGAGTGTAAGCCAATTACCGGAAGAATGCACCAGATCAGGATTCATCTCGCAACACAGCGCGCAGCTATAGTTGGTGATCATCTGTACAAAGGCAAACCTGTATTCCTTTCAAGCATGAAGAAAGGTTACCGAATTGCCAAAGACGATGAGGAGCAGCCCATCATGAAAAGATTTGCACTCCATGCCAGGTTTGTAACCTTTAAAGGACTGGATGATCAGGACATCTTTATTGATGCCCCTTATCCTAAAGACTTCGCTACGTTGGTCAAACTTTTAGATAAATTCGATTCATAAGGTAAGCTATGTACGTAAAGCTGGTAAATTATGTAGATTCCTTCAATCATTACTAGAAAACTAAGATTTTAAATAGAAATTTTATTGTAGTTGCGGCATTTATTGTGGGTGCGCTTTCTGGTTTAGCCGCCTTTCTATTAAAAGCAATAACGCATCAAATTGAGGCATTTCTCCAGCCCGGTTTTCAGTGGCAATATAAATACTACCTATTTTTCTTCTTTCCTTTTTATCGGTATCTTGCTTTTCGTGCTTTATGTTAGAAGGTTTATCAAAAACAGTAAGTTCGAAACCGGCCTCACACCAGTATTATACACTATATCTAAGAAATCAAGTAAAATTGAGTCACATAACATTTATTCCCAAATTATCACTTCGGCACTTGCTGTCGGTTTCGGTGGACCCACTGGATTAGAAGCACCAATTGTCACAAGCGGGGCGGGGATAGGCTCTATATTAGGACGTTTCCTAGGTTTCTCGTATACGGAAACAACCATGTTATTAGCCTGTGGAGCCGCCGGAGGAATTTCTGCCGCCTTTAACAGCCTCATCGATGGGATCGTCTTTGCCATAGAGATTTTACTTCCGGAGTTTATAATTCCTGCTTTTATTCCGCTTCTGCTGGCTTCAGCAACAGCGGCAGTCGTTGGCCGACTACTTTTCAATGAGCAGCTTTTCTTCCTGGTTACGGAAGTTTGGAAGATGAATGCTTTAATGTACTACGTAATTCTGGCAGTAATAATAGTCGCATTTCCCATGGCTTTTTGGTTGCATTTACTGCAAATACGCTAGAAATCGCACATCTTGACACAACCAACTTTATTGTCGCCAGTATGGCACTCATTAAGTGACATTATGCACGAACCCTTAACTGGTATATTTTTAATTGCCGAGATAACGGGTGGCTATGTGCTAATGGTACCATTAATGGTTACTTCGGCGATTCCCTATGCGATCAACCGAAGTGACAATCAACACTCTATCCATACAAAACCGCTTGCAGAAAAAGGGGAGTTGCTCTCTCACGAAGACAAAGATAGCACGGTACTCACGATGATGAAGCTTCGGTACCTGATTGAGAAGGATGACGTGATCCTGAAAAGCAATGATCAGCTGAGTAACAAAATGGGCGATATCCTGCAGTCTAAAAGAAACGTTTTTCCGGTATTAGATGATGCAAATTGTTTTAAAGGACTAGTTTACATTGAAGATATATTGAAAGATAGCGTAAAAATTCAACAAAGTATTGCTGTTTCAGATCTTATGCAACAAGCCCCTTACACAGTTACACCAGCAACGAATGTAAAAGCAGTGCTTGAGATTATGGAAAAGGAAAACGTATGGGTATTGCCAGTCTTGAATGCAGAAGGAGAATTCCTTGGCTTCGTTTCTAAAATAGCTATATTTAATAAATATTGATCTTTACTTAGTCGCTAGGCAAACTAAATGGAGTAGCTCTATTCGGCTACTCGCTTTAATCCAAATTTTTCGATCTTACTATACAAATGACTTCTTTGGATGTCAATGTCATCCGCAGTTTTAGATACGTTCCAGTTATTTTTCTCTAGTTTAAACTTTATGAATTCACGTTCAGCATGGTCTTTGTAATCCTGAAAATTATTGAATTTTTCGTAGTCTAGACCACCTTTGACTGCTGCAACCGAGCTTCCATTATCAACTGCTGCCCCAATGTTTGTTCCTCCGCCAGGATTGGCGAAAGCAACTACATCTTGCTCGGTAATTACTTTATCGCTCAAAATGATCAAACGTTCAATCATATTGTGTAACTCACGAACATTTCCTGTCCATGGCAATCGTTGCAATGCAAACATCCCACCCTCACTGATCCTTTTAACAGGCATCCCATAATCTCTACAAATGTCTTCCAGGAAGTTTTGTGCAATCTCCGGTATATCTTCAATTCGTTCTCTTAAATGTGGAACGTGAATATTTATCACGTTTAGACGGTGATACAAATCCATACGGAAATTACCATCCTCAATCTCTTTCATTAAATCCTTGTTCGTTGCTGCAAGAACACGGACGTTAACTTCCAGTTCTTTTTCACCACCAACACGACTGATTTTATGTTCCTGCAAAGCTCTTAGTACTTTAGCTTGGGCAGATAAACTCATGTCACCAATCTCATCTAAGAAAAGAGTTCCTCCATTTGCAAGTTCAAACTTACCAATACGCTGCTTTACTGCAGAAGTAAATGAGCCTTTTTCATGGCCAAAAAGTTCACTTTCAATTAATTCTGAAGGTATTGCAGCACAGTTGACTTCAATAAGGGGGCTATCGGCACGGTTCGATTTTTCGTGTAACCAGCGGGCAACCAACTCTTTACCACTGCCGTTCGCACCTGTAATTAATACTCTGGCCTCAGTAGGGGCAACGCGTTCAATCGTTTCTTTAATTTTATTGATGTTAACGGAGCTTCCGAGGATATCTCTGGTTTTACTAACTTTACGTTTTAAAACTTTAGTCTCGGTAACCAGAGTCCCTCTATCCAGGGCGTTTCTTACCGTAATTAAAAGTCTGTTTAAATCCGGTGGTTTAGAGATAAAGTCGAATGCTCCTTTCTTACTTGCCTCAATTGCAGTCTCCACAGTTCCGTGACCGGAGATCATGATAAAAGGAAGATCCGGGCTAAAAGCGAGTGCTTGTTCCAAAACTTCCATACCATCCATACGATTCATTTTGATGTCGCACAGTACCAGATCAAACTTTTTTTTCTTTATTAATTCAAGACCCTCAATACCATTGTCTGTATCTTCAACTTCATAATTCTCGTATTCTAAAATTTCACGTAAAGTGCTTCTAATCGCCCGTTCATCGTCAATTATTAAAATTTTCGCCATAGGTATTGGTCTCAGTTTTATTAGTGTGCTAATATATTACTTTTAAAATGGAATATAAAAAATGCAAGCCTATAAGCCGGGTTCTGTATCCAATAAAATTGGACTTCTATCATTAATCCAGTATAAATGTTGCCATTTATCTCTAACGACCTACCCACTAACATCGAACGAGCAGCCCTACATGCGTTAGCCTATTTGGTCTTTCAACTCCCGGGGTTTACAAATCTTCCGGTCTCCCGGAACAATCGTGAGCCCTTACCTCACGTTTTCAACCTTACCTGTGCCTTGAGAGCCATCGGCGGTTTGCTTTCTGTGGCACTTTCCATAATTCAGGTATTCATTCCTGAACCTCTTCCCGTTAGGAAGCGAGATGCTCTATGTTGCCCGGACTTTCCTCTCCGAAACGAGTTCGCAGCGATAGAACGGCTTGCATTTTTACTGCTAAAATACAAAAAAAAACTGTTGAGAACGTGTTTTTGTTCTTGGCCTGGAAAAATTAAGATAGGACGGGTTAGAATTATTTATTAATTTAAGGAAATGAAAAAAGGAAATCAATGGTTGGGCTGGAGGCTAATTTGCGGGTTAGTGGTCCTTTTGATACTGCGGAATACTGCAGAAGGCGCTGTTTCGAAATACAGCGATGTTTTTTCTGCTTCTGAAAAATTTATTAGTTCGTTGAGTTCAGAGCAAAAGGATATGGCTGTCGTGGGTTATAATCAGGCAAATGCGGTAAAATGGACCAACCTTCCGTGTGGTTTGCAATGCAGGGTAGGGATCCTTTTTGGTAGTTTATCGGCTTCGCAACTGTCTTTGGCTAAGAATGTAGCAAAGGCTGCTTTGGGGGCTTCTATTGGGGCTGGCTATGATCAGGTAATGGGTATCATGGAAGCTGATGCCTTCTTAGGTAAGGGACGTAAAGAATATTCTTCTGATAATTACATTATAGCTTTTTTAGGGATGCCTGATAGGGCTGAAAAATGGCAGCTGCAAATTGGTGGTCATCACTTAGCTGTGAACCTCACTTTTAATATGGGTCGGCAAGTCTCTGCGTCGCCATTGTTTATGGGTTTAGAGCCGCCAGAGAATACTACATTGAAAGGTAATCATGATGCATTAGTGGATGTTTTGAAATCATTAACTGATTCTCAGCTTGCAAAAGCCAGACTGGTTGAAGGTTATGGGGATGTGTTTGTGGGGCCGGGTAAAGATGGAGCGTTCCCTGTTATTAAGGCAGGCATAAAGGCTTCTGAATTAAGTCCCCAACAAAAATCAAAGGTGCTGAAAGCCATTTTACAATGGGTTCACATTGCAGATGAATCAACTGCTAAAGAACTTATGAAGACATACAGACTGGATTTAAACGACACTTTTGTAGCTTTTTATGGAGGAGTTGACCTGAGCAAAAAATCTGATTATGTTAGAATCGACGGACCAAGTGTCTGGATTGAGTTTATATGTCAGCCGGGAGCGGTTTTCCCACAAGGCATACACTACCATACCGTCTATCGCGATCATTTGCGAGACTATGCCTCCAGCTTTCAGTTCGGAAGCACAAAACAGTAGCTTATACCAGGGTCGGACTTCACTACGAACCTAATATAGGCTAAATAGTAGCTATCGCCAGCTAATTACAATTGGAAAGATCAGCTGCAACTTCATTTTGGGTGTAGTTTCCTTGCTTATTACCGAAAGTGTTGGTAACATACACAATCATCTGTGCAATATCAATGTTAGCAAAGTTGTGATCAGGCATTTTTCCCTCATATTTCTCACCTGCAACAATCATTTGCTCTGATACACCATTCTTAATCCAGCAAGCAAGTTTCTTCTTATTGGATTTAAGGAATAAGGTATCTGTAAGCGGAGGAGCTAATTTAGCCAGCCCTTCGCCGTTGGCTCCGTGGCAATTCTGACAATAAGCAATATAGAGATCGCGGCCGTTCGTGTAATACATATCCTGTTGGACCTGACGGGCATCCTGACAAGAGATCACTATCGAGGCTAAGGTTGTAAATATGATTGCTAACAATAGATAGTTTCTCACGGCTACTTAGTTTTTGTTTCAGCAAGCAAGTTTTTCAGATCCTTTTGGAGCAATTCAATCTGATCATCATTGGTACTATCATAGGCACCACGCATGCGGCCATTACCATCGATCAACAGGAACCATCCCTGATGTATGTATTTTTCCTTTTCGTTCTGGTTTTCGATCACAGCTGATAGATAGCTCTTTTCCGCAATGTTATATATCGCATCTTTAGTACCGTATGCAAATTGCCATTTGGGCCCATCGACACCTAGCTTTTCAGCATACTTCTTAAGTTTTGAAGGAATATCATATTTATAATCTATGGTATGAGATAAGAACATCAGGTTTGGCTCGTCTTTGTATTCGTCGAAAAATACTTTCAATTTTCTATGCATGGTTGGGCAGATGCTTGTGCATGAGGTGAAAAAGAAATCTGCAATGTAAACTTTGCCTTTAAAAGTTTGGTTCGTGATGCTTAAACTGTCCTGGTTTAAAAAGTTGAAGCTGGCTATTGGTGCAGGACTTAAAAACGGCAGTGGCTTTTCTTCCTTGCAGGATGAAACTAAAAATAAGACCGAGAACAATAGGCCTAACAGGAATAATTCTTTGGTTTTCATATTTCAAATGTTGTGGGGCAAATGTACAAATTGGTATTGATATCCTTTTTACATAAGTTTTCGCCAACAAGTTCTTTACTTTATTTCTTCATCAACCGGAATAGGTTTTACTTAGCTGTAAATTAATAGGGAATCTTGTGAGAATCACGAACTGTCGCGCAACTGTAAGTAACAACAAAGGTTTTTGCCAATTTATGTCCACTGTTTCACTTGGAAATGGGAAGGGTGGTAAAAATGTTACAAGTCAGAGCTATTGATTCAAGGATATTGGGGTCGCAAAAGGATAGGAGACTAATTGCCATACGAGTATGTTCCCAATTAATTCGATCTTTGCTCCTCTAATAGTAGTGGCACTCTTTAGATGTATTATTTTTTGAAATATTCACAGCGTTTAATTGGTTTAACCCCGTTGCTTTTTTATACAAGAAAGCGATCAAAGATATACGTGAATTTATTGCTGGCGACACTGCCGCCTCGACGCTGGAAGATAAGTCAGCTTATACGCTCTTGCTGGTTTCTAACGTATTCGGCGCAAAACCACAACAATTAACCAACAGTTTTTTTAACCAATCATTATTAAAAAGGAGAATTATTATGTTATACAAAACAAAATCTCGCCAGGTTGCCATACTAAAGTATTGGCTCTCAGTACCACTTTTTGCATCAATGGTCATTCTTTCATCAGCCACTGCAACTGCAGAGAAATTGACGAAAGCAATTGAATCCAGTCCAATTGTTGAGGTGCTTTCAAACCCTGAATTAAGTCCTATTGAAGAAGTGAAAAGTCCTGATTTAAACCGAAAGATTGAGACTCACAAAAAACTAAAGGCGAAGCCTGAACAGCCAAAAAACGGTAAGGTTCAAGCAGAAATTTCTGTAGTGAAAGATAGGATGAATCGCTTACAGAATATTATGGATTATATTTAGTGATTACAAGCCAAAACAATCCGACGATGAACTTAAAGATGGAGTATCTTATTTTTCATTTGATGTTAATGAAAGTAAGAAAACCAGCAATTTCAAAGTAATAAAATCTATTAATCCAGAATTGGAGCAAGATCTATTAGAACATCTTGATGCTTTTAGTGATACGGTTAGTCTAAAAAAAGGGACATACAACTTTTATCGTGGGCGGGATTACGGCTTTTTAGGCGATGACCATACTAAAACCCTTGACAAAGCTATTCATTGTATCTTTGGGTTTAAAAGTAATTTGATTTCATCTTTCATATCCCAAGATGAAACTAAATCCGAAGCTGGCAAAATAGTAAATTATGTAAAAGTGCCTTACTTTACCAATCCTATAATCGTAGTTGACGGTAAAGTTGCCAGCTATAAAGTTACCGAAAAAAGATTTAAATTAGACGAAAGTGTTTACCCTAAACAGCATAAGATGGATATCCTAAGGGGTGACAAAGGGATGGAGCTTATTGTATTTTCTTGCTATCCGAAAATCATTTTCAAATTCTCTCTCTTTTCCTGGAATAACGTTGAGCATGGTAATTTCTGTAATCATAGTTGTTTAAATTTGGATAACGCCAATATACACCATATTTGAAATACAGCTTGTATGACTCAATATTATCAATTTAGGACGATGTCAAGTTTTTCCAGGACTAAGTGCCCCTGCTACTGCACTAACGGCGTACTAACAGGGGGTAAAGAGCACATTCGTTGGGAAAAGGCATGCTTTTGCCCAACGAGTGTGCTCTGAGTTACCTAGTTGTTTCCTAGTTGTTCAGACCACAGCCTGCTAGTAAAAGTACTTTTGGAATGAGGACCGATGGTTGTCGTTTCTTATAATGAAAGTAAATAAATTCAATTAAAATAATAATTACAAAATTAATATGTGATTATTATGAAATTATTTGTTTCTTACGTTAATTATTCGTACCTTATAATATAAGATACTAATGTTCCTGAATGGAGCTTGTTAATCAGATTATCAACACCATTCGCATTAACTAGAAGCTGATTACTATCGCCGTTAACAACAGCATAACAAAGTTCGCGATCGCGACGCAACTAAAAACAATAAACTAACAGATCAAATTAAATGATCTGGAAAATGATCAGCCTCAGGCTGACATGTACAACGTTCCTCTCTTCTTAGTCACAATTCACCATTCACTTTAGGATTATTGCTAGCACTTATCCTTATTTCCAATTGCACCATGATTGATCAAATGGGAATCTTGGTTGCTCGCTGTGAAGCGTTCAGCATCGCTCTTTGACGTATTATTAAATCTTGCCCTTAGGTTTTTCTCCTAAGTTGATTGTATAGAACTATGGTGCTGCTTAGAAAACATACGATTTATCGTTAAATTCACATATCGGTCTGACTGAACGCTTAAATTCTTATGTGCGCAGTTGGCATTTTAAGTGTACACTTAAGGATTTATGTGCACATTTACCAGTTTAAGTGTTCCGTTAACCCATTTTAGGTGTAAAATCTGCTTTTTTTTAATATCAGTATTGTAGGTTCGTTTAAGCAATCAACCAATGCCGCTTCTAATTATGCTACTAAATACTTCTACATTTCCCTATTTAAGGACTACAAAGAAGAGCCTCACTGGTTTATTACTAGTTGCCTCTTCTACGTCCTGGCTTCGAGTCTGCTTCGAGTCTGCTATGTGTCTGCTTCGGCTCGGCCCGAAGGAAACAGCCATAAAACACATAGCAAAGCGGTATCCGAAAAGTTTCAGTACAAACCACATATCAACCAGAACGTTTCATCAAAGTAGCGCTTTGTCTACCTACTCTGTTTATGATGACCTGGGTAATCTGAGGTATGTAGTGCCTCCTGGTTCAGTGGGACAAGCTCTACTGAAGAAACTGACGCCAGCTTCAGTGGTTTGGTCTATACTTACCGCTATGACGGGAGGCACAGGCTGGTGAGAAAGAAACTTCCCGGTAAAGGCTGAGAGTTTATGTTTTATAACAAACTGGACCAGCTGGTGATGAGTCAGGATTCTATGCAGCAGAGTGTAAAAAAAGGTCTATGAACAAGGTTTAATTCATATTTTTTTAATGTGAATTTGTACCATGTTTGCGCCAAGAACCTTGCAGTAAATTGTAAATCAAATAGTTATAACGTGTTGTGCGATTAAAAAAAGAGACGAAAATGGATAAAAAAGTTGTGCATAATACTGAAAATCAGTATCTTAAATAGGAATTACGACCAAGTAAATTACTCTTTATGCACAACCTTTCGACCAATTTCAATCAATTTTTAGAAATAACCAAATCTGTTAATGAACACCTGGCCAAACAAATGAATGAAGGAGAAAACGTATTTATTGTAGATTCTATTCCTGTTCCAATCTGTAAAATCGTTCGGGAAAAATCCTCAAGAATATGCAGGGAAAACTTTGATACAGCTCCTGATAAAGGGTACTCCGCAGTGAATAAGACTTGGTATTTTGGATATAAAATTCATCTGGTTACTTCTGTAAAAAGGGTATTCTACTCCATGGACATCAGTAAGGCAAGCGTACATGACATCCATTATCTGAATGACATAAAGCACTCTGGATTAAATAATTGCACACTGATTGGTGACAGGGGGTATTTATCCAAAACCAGTCAGTTAGATTTATTTAATACAGTAGAAATTCAGTTAAAGACTCCTATACGTAATAATCAAAAAGACAAACAACCATTTGAGCCTGTATTCAGGAAATGCAGAAAATGGATTGAAACCTTATTCGCTTAGCTGTGCGACCAGTTCATGCTTAAAAGAAGTTATGCTAAATCTTTGAAGGGTTTAGCTAGGAGAATATTTGCCAAACTTACCGCTATTACTTGCTTGCAGGCTATCAATATCAAAAACAACAAACCCATTAATCAGCTTAAATATGCACTCGCTTTTTAATCGCACAACACGTTATTAATAATAGATTTTGTCATAGTATTCCATCAGATAAGAAAAGGGTGTAGGTTGCTTCGGTGTTGGTTCGTCCCTGGATGAACCAACACCGAAGCAATGCCAAAGCAACACTATACAGGTCTCGGGGGATAGTTTCAGAGACCTGTAACCAGATTGCTTTGGCAATCAGGGATGAAGTTGCTGATCTGGAGACTGCTGGTATCAAGATCATTCAAATAGATGAACCTGCGATTAGAGAAGGACTTCCGCTACGTAAGCAAGACTGGCAGTCATACCTGGAATGGGCGGTCAAAGCTTTCAGAATTTCTGCAAGTGTAGTTAGTGATGGGACACAGATTCACACCCATATGTGCTATTCGGAATTCAACGACTTCATTCAAAACATTACTGATATGGATACAGATGTAATAACTATTGAATGCTCCAAGTCCCAAATGAAATAGGTCCGGGTGTTTGAGATATTCATTCTCCACGTGTTCCATCTATGGATGAGATGGTTAGGTTGCTAAAAAAAGCGAAAATGGTCATCACCGCCGATCAGCTTTGGGTTAATCCTGACTGTGGTTTAAAGACGCGCCATTGGGAGGAAACTAGAAAAGCTTTAGTTGAAATGGTTGCGGCTGCAAAAGTTCTGCGGAAATCTGTAGAAGAACCCGTAACTTTGTAAGAGAACAAGGGCAGATGTATCTGTCTGCCCTTGTTTAAGAACTACAAGCACACGAATGAGAATAAGGAAAAATGCAGTGATCACTGCGGTTGGAGGTTATGTTCCGGATACGATTTTAAGTAATCATGATCTTGAGAAGATGGTAGATACCAATAGTGAATGGATCATTTCAAGAACAGGGATCAGGGAGAGAAGGATTGTTAATGACCCAAATATCGCTACATCTGATATGGCCACTTATGCTTTGCAGAAATTGATGGAGGATGGTAATGTGAGACCTGACGAGATCGATTGTGTGATTGTATCCACTTCAACTCCTGATTATGTGATGGTATCCACAGGCAGTATGGTTTGCGAAAAAGCAGGCCTTGTGAATGCCTGGGGAATAGATACCAATGCGGCATGCAGCGGATTTCTTTATGCTTTGACTTTAGGTGCAAGCATGATTGAAAGTGGTCGTTGCAAAAAGGTGGTTGTAATTGGTGCTGATAAAAACAGTTCGATAGTCAACTATACTGATCGCAATACCTGTATTTTATTCGGTGATGGCGCTGGTGCGGTCCTTTTAGAGGAAACTGAAGAGCCTGTTGGTTTGATGGATAGCTTTTTCAGAACAGATGGTAGTGGAAAGGAAAACCTGATTGTTACTGCAGGAGGCTCAAAAAATCCCGCTTCTCAGACAACGCTTGATGAAAAGCTTCATTATGTTCGTCAGGATGGTAGGGTTGTTTTTAAAGCCGCTATCCAGGGGATGACTGACGCCTGTAATGAAGTGTTGAAATCCAATGATCTGCTCAGTTCACAAATTAATTATCTAATTCCACATCAGGCCAATTTACGCATCATACAATCTGTAGGAGAATATCTAGGCTTGTCTACCGAACAAGTTAAAGTCAACATAGACCGATACGGCAATACGACTGCAGCGACCATTCCATTGTGCCTGTGGGATTTTAAAGATGACTTCAAATACGGAGATAAAATGATACTGACTGCATTTGGAGCAGGGTTTTCCTGGGGGGCAACGTACTTGAAGTGGGGCTCACTGAGGGGGCGCGATTAAACTTAAAAGCAAGCATTCTCCGCCCTAGGCCTGGCTAAGAAGCTAACTTTTACGTTTTCATCTGGTAAAGGCGTTCGTTTCTGGCAATGGGTTTTTGTTTATGAAGCGCATTATTTTATAATGCTTGTGCTGCGTTGAGGGAGCTGGCTAGATTAATATTACTATTAACATCATGACAATAGAAGAAAAGATAGAGGCTTCGGAGACGAGGGTTTTTAAGACAGTGTTTCCAAATACTACCAATCATTATGACACCTTATTTGGTGGTACAGCAATGATGATGATGGATGAGGTTGCCTTTATTGCAGCTACCAGATTTAGCAGGCAGATCATGGTCACAGTTAGTAGCGACAGGATTGACTTTACGAAGCCTATTCCAGCAGGTACTTTTGTGGAGTTGGTTGCAAGAGTTATACATGTTGGCAATACCAGTATGAAAGTTCGCGTTGATATTTTTATAGAGCAGATGTACTCTAATGAGCGCGAGAAGGCTGTTTCTGGAGAATTTTCGTTTGTGGCTATTGATGAAAATAAAAGACCTGTAACAGTTATCAGGTAGTCAGCTCCATTTTTTACTACATTTGCTTCAATGTTATTAAGACCCATATCCATTTTGCTTTTGTTGAGTTTGCTTACCGCGAACTGTTCAAGCTTATTTGTGTATATGGGGTTTGAATTAAACAAGCAATTTATTGCTACCGAATTATGTGTCAATAAGGATAAACCTGAGATGCATTGTAATGGTAATTGCTATTTAATGAAAAAGTTAAAGCAGGCGCAGGATAAGGAACAAAAGCAAGAGCGCCAGGCTCAAAAGACGCATGTTCAGGACGCCCTGATTGTAAGTCCACTAAAATTCGAGCGTTACGCTTTCGCAGAGGTAGTGCTACATATTCCTTTTTCTATGGGCATGCCTCAGTCTATCAAAGACGCTATTTTCCATCCTCCTCAAGAGGCGTAAGTTCCATGTTTAGGCATGTTTTGCCTAAAATCAGGTATTAATTCTTTATCATTTAGAACTTATTTTAATGAGAAATATAGTATTATTCCTATTTCTAATAGGAGTGGTTTTGGGCTGTGTCCAACCAAAAAAAACAAACGATTATAAGGTAGTCAGACACGAGGTGATGCAATTCCACGATGTGGTGATGGAAGATCAGGGGATAATCGTAAAGAATCAAATGAAGCTGGATACGCTTTTAAAAGACCTCAAAGGTCTAAAAGCCAAGTATTCTAATGTGGATACGCTTCAAGAGTCAACAGCGCTTAAATCCCTTATAGGAGATCTTGTTAAGGCCGATGACGATATGAACAATTGGATGCACCAATTTGAACCGGACATAACTGGCAAATCAAACGAGGAAGCAGTGGCTTACTTTCAGGCTGAAAAGAAGAAAATATCTGCTATAGATAGCGTCTATAAGAAAGAGATCAAGACTTCAGGCGACTACCTTAAAAAGTTCAACAAGTGATGACCAGTGAATGGGAAAAAGTTTACAGACACGACTTATAGAACGATACCCCCGTTTCTATTAAGAAATCAAGATAGTACGATAGTGACCAACAAAGACTTTAACAACAAGATTTATGTTGCCGACTTCTTCTTTACTTCCTGTCCGACTATTTGTCCTGTAATGCATCGAAACTTACTTAAGGTCTACGAAAAGTTCAAGGGCAATCCCAACGTTAAATTAGCTTCTCATACGATTGATGTGAAGTACGATACCCCTTCTCGAATGAAAAAGTATGCAAACAAATTGGGGATTGAGGGAATACAATGGGAGTTTTTGTGGGGCACGAGAAATGAAATATATGCTTTAGCTGAGCGAAATTATATTGTTGCAGCTCAAGAAGATGTGCGTGCACCTGGTGGATTTGTTCATCAAGGCTACTTGATCTTAGTCGATAAGCAAAAACGGATACGAGGAGCATATGATGGCACACTGACAACCGAAGTAGAAAAATTAATTAAAGACATGGAGATACTACTGCAGGAAACAGCGAAGTAGATCCAAATTCAACAAACAAGAAAACATGAAAAATATATATTTAGCATTGCTTTGTGCAATGATGTTATTGTTATCCTGCTCGAAGGAAGATGAAACAACACCAGATTTTAATGAATCAAAACTCGCTCAATTGTCTGTGGAGTTTGATAATATTGTTGGCGACCGGACATTAACAATGAACAATTCGACAAATTTATATGTCAATGCGGCCAACGAAAAATTCTCGATATCATCCCTACAGTATTTTATAAGCAATATTGAGGTAACTACTACTGCAGGAAAGGTTTATGTAGTTAAACAAGACAGTAGCTACTTTCTTATCAGTGGTGCGGATAAAGCTACGCGATTCGCAAAGGTCAGCGTTCCAGAAGGAGATTATTCCAAATTAAAGTTTACACTTGGGGTTGATAGTTTGAGGAGTACAATGGCATTGGATAAGCGGACAGGTGTTTTGGATCCCGCATACGGCGGGGGTCATGATTTTTCAGGAATGTATTGGGGATGGAACTCGGGTTATATCTTCTTCAAATTTGAAGGGAATGCTGAAGTGATCTCAAATGATGTGAATGGGGATCCAACCAGAAAGCATCAATTCAAATATCATATTGGTGGCTTTGGCGGCTACTCGGCACCTACGTTAAACAACATCAAAAATGTCACGATGGATTTGACCGCTGGCGGAGTTGCAAAAGTTAGAACAGGTCGCCAAAGCAACATTCACGTCCTGGTAGATTTAATGAAGGTATTCAACGGGAAGAAGAACTTTTCTATTGCCGTACATCCGACCGTAATGTTTAGTGATTTCAGCACCAATGTAGCTGCAAACCTCATTGAAATGTTCAAACACGACCATACAGAAAATTAGAATGGCTGTCAGAAAAAAATGGACCGTTCTTCTTGTATCCTTAACTTTTGTTTTGGCGTGTAAGAAGGACACTCCTTTATGTTTCAGGAGGCCATGCGGCATCTTTGATTTTGGGGGCAGAATTTACCTTCAAAGGCCTTTCTCTAGGTGCAAACTTTCAGAAGGTAGCTTCACAGAATTTGGCTGGAGGTAGAGCGAGTGCTGGAAATAGAATGATGGTACACGTTTCTTTACCTTTCTAAGGCTAAGGTTGAGCAATGTTTTTCTAACTTTAAACCTGTAAAGATGGTGCAAAAAGTGCTGCCGTCTTAGGCGTTTATAAATGAAGAACAACGACAATTATAATTTGGAGCATGTGGATTTTTCTAAACTTGGGAAGATTCTTTCAGATGACCGTTCTTCTGTGCTACCTAAAGGGTTGAATGATCAAGATAAAATGGTGCTGATATTTAGTCAGCACCGTTTTTATAGAAATTTGGTTATCGAACTTGCCGTCGCGCCGATGACAAATGCCGGAAGGATAAAAAATCCATTAAAATTTTTGGATGCTACAGACCTGATCTGGAAAACCAATAACCAGGATGAACTTAAGTTTTACAGCGGTGTTTCCAAGTTCAAAAACAATTATAGTGATGCTAAATCAGACTCTGATCTTGAAGGTCTTAAGGCCCTAGCACGTAACCCATTAAAGTTACCTGTCTACATTCATGACGAGAAGATTTCGAGTACAATCAACGCTGCTTCCTTGCTTCCTGCTCAGTTACATGTGCTTGACATCGATTTAACCCTGACGGTAAATAAGAAAGGAGAATTTTATGAACTATCTGGCAAGCTGTTTCTTGCCAATATAGATTATTCGATCACAAATATTAAACTCAAATACCACTATTTTATTCAGATAAAGGAGCGGTTGTACCTTGTTGACAATCCATATTTCCTCGATGTTCTGGAATTCTTTAAGCAGCATAGTGACATTATTGTCGTGCACGAATCCGACTATGAAGCATTTCAGGAAAATGTATTATCGAAAATCGAGGAGAAGATCAGAATCAATTATTCCTATCTCAAACCTGCTACAAAAAAACAGATCGAAGAAAAGGGTTTTGACTTAGAAAATGAACAGATAGTTTACTTATCAGAATCCGGTGAATTTGTTTTGATCACACCTGTCATGAGGTACGGCAGTCTTGAGATCCCGGTGATCTCTCAAAAACGAATAAGGTCTAAGGATCGCCTTGGTAACATGTTTACCCTTGACAGGGACGAAGAAAGGGAATTGCAGTTGATTTCAGATATCGGTAAAGCTCACCCACTTTTTCAGGAACAGCTGGACGAGTTTCCTGATCAAAAGCATGCGGATTGTTTTTACTTACACAGGAAAAGGTTTGTAGAGTCGGGATGGTTCCTTGATGCTTTTGAAGCCTGGAGAAGTAAAGGTATCGCTATTCTAGGTTTTAATGAGCTGAAAGAGAATAAACTCAGTCAGTATAAGGCCGACATTTCCATCAATGTAATAAGTGGAATGGATTGGTTTGAAACTGCAATAAAGGTAAAATTCAACAAGCAAACGGTTGCATTAAAACATTTGCATAAGTCGATTAGAAACAAGAGCAAATTTGTACAACTAGATGATGGTACCATGGGAATTGTGCCTGATGAATGGATAAGGAAATTCGAAAGTTACTTTTCTTCTGGAGAGCTAGTGGATGACAAGATTAAAATCTCTAAGATCAATTATAATGCAGTAGATGAACTGTATGAAGATGAAATGCTCAATCAGGAAGCCAGGGACCAGTTGGTGTTTTATCGGAAGGCACTATCTGACTTTGAAAGCATCAAAGCAATTGGAGTTTCTAAGGATCTAAGAGCAGAGTTAAGACCTTACCAGCAGGACGGATTGAACTGGCTTAACTTTTTGGACGACTTCAATTTCGGTGCATGTCTGGCCGATGATATGGGATTGGGCAAAACCATTCAGGTTATTGCTTTCATTCTTTCTCAAAAGGAAAAAATTGGCGACAATACAAATTTAATAGTAGTGCCGGCCTCATTGATCTATAACTGGCAACAAGAGGTTTCCAAATTCGCACCGGTATTGCGGTTACTTACTGTATATGGCTCAGATCGCGTCAAGATCATCGATGAATTTCCAAATCACGACATTGTGCTCACATCGTATGGCACCTTGCTTGCCGATATTAAGTTCCTGAAAGATTACCGTTTTAATTATATCTTTTTAGATGAGTCGCAAACCATTAAGAATCCAGACTCACAGCGATATAAAGCTGTACGTTTACTTCAATCACGCAATAAAGTCGTGTTAACAGGAACACCAATAGAAAACAATACCTTCGATTTATACGGTCAGCTGTCTTTTGCTTGTCCTGGATTGCTTGGGACCAAAGAACAGTTCAAGCAACTGTATTCAGTGCCTATCGATCAATTCAAGGATAGCGGTAGGGCTAAAGATCTTCAACGGAAGATCAACCCTTTTATATTAAGGCGAACCAAGCAGCAGGTTGCTAAAGAGCTCCCTGATAAAACGGAGATGACTATTTACTGTGAAATGGGTCTGCGACAGCGGGAGGTTTATGATGCAGCTAGAACAGAGATTCGGGATTTCCTCATGGGAAGATCTGAAGATCAGCTTGCGAAAAGTAGCATGCATGTTTTACAAGGCATTTCAAGGTTGAGGCTGATATGTAATTCAACAGCGTTGTTAAAAAATGATGAGCACTACGGAAATGCGTCTTCGAAGATGGATGTGTTAATAGAACAGATTCAGAATAAGTCGCCTAACCACAAAATACTTGTATTCTCGCAATTTGTAACTATGCTTGATCTTATCAAAACAGAATTGCTAAATAACAATATTCAGTTTGAATACCTTACCGGACAGACCAGAGACAGGGGAAAAGTAGTTGATTCATTCCAAAACAATCCGGATATCAAGGTATTTTTAATCAGTTTGAAAGCAGGAGGAACGGGCTTGAATTTAACGCAGGCGGATTACGTTTATCTTGTTGACCCATGGTGGAATCCCGCAGTGGAGAATCAGGCGATTGACCGTG
>NZ_JBKHKK010000018.1:0-87747 GCF_046546555.1 Pedobacter sp. JCM 36344 | reverse complement strand
ATTGATAAGTCAATCCTTAGCGATTACAAGCCTTTACAAGTATTAAGCAGATGGTGTTTCTATCTTTTATATTATTATTTAAAATAAATTAGTCAGTTCCAATAAATTAATATACATTTGAGGATATTTAATTTACAATACAATGCAACAAGGAACAGTAAAATTTTTCAATGAGACAAAAGGTTTTGGGTTTATCGTACCAGCTAATGGTGACGCTGAAATCTTTGTACACACTTCAGGTCTAATCGATAGTATTCGTGAGAATGATTCAGTTAGCTACGACGTTGAGCAAGGTAAAAAAGGCTTAAACGCTATTAATGTTAAGATCAGTTAATTAAACTTATTTTATAAATTAATAAAGCATCCTCAAAAGGGATGCTTTTTTTTATGGAATCAATTGAAGGTAATAATTTCATGTTTAAACATTTAGCTATCTCTCTTGTTTTCTACTTATACTAATAATTTAACATGAACAGAACTATAGCACTGGTAATGATCGTCCTCGGTATAATAATGCTGATATGGACAGGATTTACCTACACACAAAAAGAAAAAGTAGTTGATGCCGGGCCAATTCAAATTACTGCAGATAGAGAAAAGAGCGTTAACTGGCCTCCATATGTGGGTGGCATTATTCTGGTAGTTGGCGTAATCATTCTAACTACCTCAAAAAAAAGCTAGTATTTTTAGGTGAAGGATTATTTACATTCAGTGGATGAGAATATAAATCTTCCTCGTTCAAAATTGATTTTTTTATTATCTACAAACGATGATTTTCCCAGAAAAGTTTCAATCTGCCCAACACCCATAAACAATTTATCATCCTTTTTTAAAAAAGCTAGCGGGTTCTTGTAAAAGGTCTTGTTGGTCGAGCCAATCTGAAAGGAGTAATCCACAAAAAGCGTATCCCCCTTAAATTTACCTAGTAATTCGCCGTGGCTATCGCCCTTTTCCAGATAGTTAATTAGTAATGAACCTATAATTTTACCATTCTTGTCTGTTATAAGTTTTAAACTTGCAGAGTCTACGCCATCAGCTGCAATATAGCATTGCATATTAGCAGAATCGAGTTTTGTGGCTCCTACTTCGGCTTTTTTCTCGGTACCTTGAGAACAGCTGTAAAGTGTTCCAGCTATTAAAGAACTAACTATAAAAATTGACTTTCTCATACCTTGATTTTATTTAATGATGAATCTTACCAGCCGATTCCATAATCTTCGCCATGATTGCTTGAACCGCCCCAAAGCGTATTGTGTTTCCAGTCGAAGTAAATGGCGTTAATTGGACCACTTGTTCTATCGTCAAAGCTAAGGATATATCCCATTTTTTTCAACTCTTCCTTTACAGAATCCTTTGTGTTGTCGTTCAAAAGAATCTGACCGGGTTTAGGCATTCTATCTTCGGTCTTGGTTCCACCAAGTGATAGCCATAATTGATTCGTATTAAAATTAGCTGCCTCTGTTGCTTGTTGAACATTCATACCAAACTCTGTCATATTTAAAAAGAATTGGAGTAAATTTTGATCTTGGGTATCGCCTCCCTGAACTGCGGATGCAAGATAAGGTCTGCCGTCTTTTAATGCGAGTGACGGCGATAAGGTAACTCTTGGCCGTTTTCCAGGTGCAACTACATTATATGGGTTTAAGGTTGAGTCGAGTACGAAACTCTGCATTCGCTGACTCATCCCAACACCTGTTTTCCCAGCAATACATGCAGGAAGCCAACCGCCACTGGGAGTTATGGACACTACCCACCCCTCTTTATCGGCGGCTTCGATAGATGTTGTACCACGCCATAATCTGTCTTGGTATTCTTCTTTTGTCGAATTATTACCAAGATCGTGTTTAGGTGCGAAATTGCGTTTGCTAGTATCCATTTCAAAACCTCTGCCCTTTAATAGATTGATATATGGATTTGTCTTGCCCTCATAAGGATACGGATCTCCAGGTCCTATTGAGGTATCATTTTTAATGTTCTGAATTAATTTCGCCCTATCTTTTGCATATTCTTTACTCAATAAACCTTTGATTGGCTCGTTGGGTTGCACATATGGATCACCATAATAGAAGTCACGGTCTGCAAATGCAAGATTCATTGCCTGATAGACCGTATGAATGTATTTTGAACTGTTGTAGCCCATGGATTTCAAGTCAAAGTTCTCTAAGATATTTAAGGCTTGAAGCATTACTGGCCCTTGTGTCCATTGCTGCATTTTGTAAACATCAACGCCTTTATAGTTTATGCTGAGCGCTGATTCCTCTATAGGCTTCCAATTCGCTAGATCCTTCATTGTAATCAGTCCACCTTGTTCCTGACATCCTCTCACAAATTCTTCGGCAATATCCCCTTTATAAAACCGGTCATAAGCAGCCATCAATGCGTCTTTACGTGATTTACCCTGCTTTAGGGCCTTCCTCTCCGCGTCCACCATCTTGCTCAAGGTGTTTAAGAGGTCCTTCTGAACAAACAACTCCCCTGCTTCCGGCGCCTCGCGCTTTTCTCCTAAATGGGTTAGAAAAATATTCTTGCTATATGGCCATTGTTTGATAAGTGACTTCTGTCTTTCCATTGTATTAGCCGCCTGGGCTTCAATCGGATATCCAGCAGCCATTTCTATCGCTGGGGCAAGAACTTTCTCTAAACTCATCGTCCCGTAATTAAGCAACATGTAGATCAGTCCACCTGGTGTTCCTGGTGTTGTAGCGGCAAGCGGGCCATACTCAGGTGGGAAGTTGTAACCTTTATCTTTAAAAAACTTAACAGTGGCGCCAGTTGGAGCGAACCCCATTGCATTGATGGCTGTTACTTTTTTAGTCTTCGGGTTATAAATTAAAACTTGCGTTTCTCCACCCCAACTCAGTGTGTCCCACATGGTGCAGGTGGCGGCTAACATTGCACAAGCCGCGTCAACAGCATTGCCTCCTTGCTGAAAAACCATTGATCCGGCAGTTGCCGCAAGGGGTTTACCTGTAATAGCCATCCAGTTTTTCCCATGTAGGACTGGTTTTTGTGTTTGTTGTGCATCAACTTGGATAAGCACTGCAAAAAATAAGATAGGTAAGATTAAATGCCTCATAAATTGGAATGAGCACCTAATTTAGCTAAATTATAATCTAAAAGAGATACCGAAGTTAATCGAGTAGTCAGCAAATGCTGCATCGCCTTGTGCAAATACTCCTGTCTTTCCTGATCTTAATTTGTCTGTGACGCTCTGAGTTCTGTTTCTATATAATGCAACGGGTACACTTACATACAAGTTTACTTTGTTGGCCTGGTAGTTTAATCCAGGTTCAACTGACACCACGTATCCAGGTCTACGAAAATCCCCACTACCACCTATGATATCATAAACTGGTATTCCTTCGATTCTAGCCCCGACCGAACCAATTACTGTATTAGAAGCAGCGTAATTAGCACCTATTCTTGCCATATACTGATCAGGAACACTCATGTAGTAATCATCAATTAATGAAGGCGAAATAAGCTCTCTGTATGACCTGACTCCGTTCTGCTCACGTGGGTTACTCAAATAGTAAAAATTACCATATAGGCCAACATTATGTACAGGGTTAAAATATGTATTCAGTTCAGCGGTTAATCCCGTGCCGCCATCTCCAAGCTGGATAGATTGATCGACTGAACGCAGTTCAGGAGCTCCACCCGGACCAACGTTTTGCCAGAAGTCGGTATACTTATAATCACCAGTTGGAAGTTTCAGGCCTAATCCGAGCTGAACATTGAAGTTCTGGCTTCTAGCCGGATCGATCAACCATCGGTAAACAGCTAATCTAACATCGCCAAGACCAAAGGAGTGCATACTATGTCTTTCTTTAAAACCATGCTCATACAAAGATGATCTGGCATTGGAAATAATTGGAATGTCAATCATCGCAGACCAGCGGTTATTGAAGACTCTAGTGAGGGCTAGATCAAAGGCAAACTGATGATTGATAACTTCTGTTTTCTTTTCTAGGCGCTCCTTTTGATATACATCCCCCTTATAATGCTTGTTGGACATAAAATAACGAGTATTCATGTTGAATACCCAACTTCCTTCAGACATTTCCGCGCTGTCTGGATGGCTGGTAAGGCTACACATACCTCCGGTGCTTCTAATCGCAACGCAACCTTGAGCGTAAATGTTTACTGAAGTTAGAACGACAATTAAAAAAGTAAATATTATTTTCATACTGTTTGTTATTGGCTGTTTTGGTGTTATAAAGAAATCTATTAATATTTAAACGCTCTTAGCTTATCCTGATTGAGGCCGAAGAACACGGTGTTGTTAAATGTTATAACGCTTCTTACATCGCCACGAATGTTAAGTCCTGACAATTGCTGCGTAACATAAGTAAATCCGCCCTTGCCATTACCCTTTAAAAAGATACCATGGTTCGCATCGTATTTACCGAATCTCAATCTCGACTGATTAATGTTACCGCAAAGTATCAAATCCTTATGGCCGTCTCTGTCGAAGTCTCCGGGTGTTATGGTGAATACTGGCGAAAATTGAGCCTGTAATGGAAGCGGCTTCTCGTGAAACTTACCGTCATTTCCGCTTTCAAAATAGGCAGTCTTCAGATAATTTGCTTTTAATGTTTTTGCGCCTTTTAGCTCTTCGACTGTGAATATGTCTTTCAGTTCTGCATTGCCATAGCTGGTGTAATCAGGGAACCTTGGACGCATAATACTCATTTGGTCCAATAGCTCATCACGCGTAATGTATGGATAACTTTTCCCCATAATATAGAAGCACATGATTGGATCTACGGCTCCATTGTCATCGAAGTCCTTGTAAATCATTTCCGCAGGCTCCTTATCGGTAACTTTACACTGACTGTTTAGACCAAGGTTCCCTAGAATTAAATCCGGCTTTCCATCTTCGTTCATATCCTCTACTTTTAATCGATTCCAGAAACCAGCGTATTCTTTATCAAAATATTTTGTGGTTTTATCCTGGAGCTTAGCATTGCTATTTATAAATACTTTGATAGGCATCCACTCTCCTATGATTACCAGGTCCAGTTTTTTATCTCCATTAAGGTCAATCCAGGCTGCATCCGTTATCATGCCTATTGACTTAATGTCTGGCGCTATGGTTCCCAATTGGTCTTTAAAATTACCTTTACCGTCATTTATTAGCAAGTAGCTCTCAGGTGCTTCAGGATATCTTGATGGTATCACTCTTCCACCCACAAAAACATCAGGGTAGCCGTCTCCATTGAAATCTCCAACACGGGCGCAGCTTTTGCTAGATCGCATCTGTGGGAGTGCATTGATGCTTTTAGTAAATTTACCTTTCCCATCGTTGAGATAAAGTCTGTCCTGAAGCAAGGAATCATTAACAGCAAAGTTATTGTAACCTCCACTTGCCACATATAGGTCTAAAAAACCATCATGATTTGCATCGAAGAAAACTGCGTCCGCATCCCCACTTGCCCTGTCAGCCTCAAAACCGACGGTACTGCTTTTAAACTGACCATTTTTTTGCTGAATAAAAATAGTACCTGCAGTATTTACGTCTCCGCCAACAAAAACATCTTCCAATCCATCCCCATTTATATCAGCTTTTGCCATGCACGGACCTGAGAATGATAATGCGTTTACGAGTAGAGTCTGTCTTTTAAAATCATTAATAGTATTGTGTTTTTGAGCACTGGCTATTGGCGAATTGATGCTTTTGAATAACGGCACAGGGGATTTTGGTATTTGATATGTTCCTGTGGCCTCTGCTTCATTTACATACAATGTTAGATCTGCTTGTACCTTTTTAATAATTTGCTGTTTTCCTGTAACCCAAACAACCCTGACTGAATCAACAGCCTTTTCTTTACCAAGACCGAAATGCAGCATGGAGGAAACACTGGAAAGATAGCCTTTTGCAGGCATTTGGTCTACAAGCTGAAGGCTGTTTCTATAGTAGACAGTGACTTTAGCCCCAAGACCGTCAGTGTTGCCTTTAAGTCCTTTTAACTTTACCTTGAGATAGTGTTTAGTTGAGTCACTTTGATTTTGGTAGATAAAAGCAGGCTTATTCAAGTTATTAACTATCAGGTCAAGGTCACCATCGTTATCAAGATCTGAATATGCCGCTCCACTACTATTCGAGCTTATGTCAAATCCCCAACTTACTACTTTGTTTGTAAACGTTAAATCGCCGTTATTTTTATAGATATAGTTTTTGACCTCTGATGATGGTAGTTTACTAAGCATTTCCATAATATGCTTTGGCTCGACCTCTCCACCTATATTTTTAAAATAATTCTCATTGTATTTTACCACATCCATGTTCGTAAAATCATGTAAATAGCCATTTGTCACAAAAAGATCTTTCCATCCATCATTGTCGAAATCAGCAAAAAGCGGCGCCCAGCTCCAATCTGTATTCGAAATACCGGATAGCTGACCCACCTCACTAAAGCTCCCATTCCCGTTGTTAATGTGAAGCATATTCCGCATATACTGATAATAAAGGCCATTTCGAAGATTTAGCTCAAAAAACTCGTAGTTATCAAAACCCTGTAAAAGTTTCTGCCTCTTATTATCTTCAGGAAGCATGTCAAGGGTGTATATATCGGGCAAACCATCATTATTGATGTCTGATATATTACTTCCCATCGAATTCATAGAAATATGTTCTACATATTTTGGCAGCTGTTCAGTGAAAGTTCCGTTCTTATTGTTTATATACAGATAATCCTGAATGGAATAATCATTGGATAAATATATATCAGGCCAACCGTCGTTGTTGATGTCTGATACTGCTGCTGCCAGACCGTAAGATAAAGCCGAGTTTTTGATGCCTGCTTTTAAAGTAATGTCCACAAAGTGTCCTTTGTCGTTTCTGAAAAATTTCGAACCTGCCATTGGATCAGGTTTACTACGGAGTTCTTTGATAGTGACGTCATCCAGATTTGTTAAGACCTTTGGATTTTCATTTACCAGCAGCAGATCCAGGTCTCCATCACGATCAAAATCAAAGAAATAAGATTGTGTGCTATATGCTGGATCATCAAGCCCATAAGCAGCTGCCTCATCCTTAAAAGTCGGGATCCCTTCCGGATTTGGCCCTTGGTTTATAAAAAGTTGGTTTCTCCTGAGTTCAGGGTCAAAATTACCGGAATAGCATATATAGATATCAAGCTTCCCGTCTCCGTTAACGTCTACCATATTCACACCATTTCTCCAGCCACCTCGCCGTCCAGCGGTTCCAGAAATCTCCGTGATATCAACGAAATGCATTTCCCCCTGATTGAAATACAACTTACTATCCGTCATGTTTCCTGAAAGATAGACCTCATCCTGTCCGTCCCCGTTAAGATCTCCAACCGCTACTCCACTTCCGTTATAGTATGCGGGGTAGTTGAATACGTTATGATCAAAGCTTTCAGTAATTCGGTTGCTGAAATATATATTGGTTTTTGTTGAATCTAGCAGTTGAAACAAGGGCCTTTCAGTTTGCAACGTCACATCGTTAGTATTTGGAGATTTACAGCCTAAACATAAAAAAAGGCCAGAAATGACGATATAAGCTTTATTCATTTAAATATTTGCGTGGTAAATGTCAGTCATTTTAGAGATCGGACAATAAGACTTCATATTGGTTTGTTTGGTTGATAGCAATTTACAACTTTTATTTTATTGGCAAAATAAAAGTTGGCGTCTCTGATACGGTGACCGTTAGATTTCCTTGTGTTAAAGAGACGGTTTTACTGCTCATGACATCGGAACCAGAGAGGGGAATGCAGATCATTGCACGCTTCAGTCCGGGTAAAGAAATGGTATAAGAGATTTCGCTGCCATTTTCTGTGGGCTTTGTTAAAATATATATTTTCTTAGCGCCTTGTTTGTAATTTTCAACGATAACCGGAGAAGAACTATTGGTTATGACTTTATCAAATTCATAGTTTCCCATTAATTTATTCACCTGCACAAGATAGTCGGCAGCAGGCTTTCTGGTCGTGTTAGCATTTAACAATCCTGATGACGAGAACTTACCAACCAAATCGGCATTAGCATCATATGTTTGATAAAGAAATACCCTATCTACACCATTTCTTAAATGAAGAAGTATCGTTCTAAGTATCCAATCAGCTTGGGTAAGTTCTGCAGATTTGTTTCCAATTGGAATTGCTTTTAGTGGGCTTCCCTGGTTAACGTCATAACCTGTCTCAGAGATCCATACAGGAATATTCTGTGCATATTGCCGAGAAACAGTAACAAACTCTTTAGCGATTCTCTGTGCATTTGATAGTTCTGGTGCTTTACCTCTCCCGTATTCTCCACCAGTTGGCGAACTATCATCCCCTGTGTAATAATGGTAGTTGATGACGTCCCAGCAGAGATTTATTGAGCCGTCTTTATGATAACCACGATTTTTGCGACACCATTCAATCATCTCTTTCAGATAATTAACGTCGGGTTTTGCTATGCCTCCCATTACTACTTGAATATTTGGATCCGCATTCTTTACTCCAACTCCAGCACCCATTGTATTCTGGTTTCCATCGTAAAAAGCTGAGAGATTTGCAGCAAAGTCCTTTCCTGAACTGAATGCTTTGGGCCCCTTCCACCACTTATCGCGTTCATTATCGCACTCTATATACTTTATGAGGCTGAGACCGACTTTAACTTCATTTACAGAGTCGTTTATCCATCTTGGTTTTGAATTGACGCTTAACAGGCTTGTATTAACCTTTTTATTGCTTCCATAACGGGCAGCAAATTGAAAGGCCACCTTTGCCTGTTCGATGTAGGAATTAGGATCGGAAAAACTTTTACCGTACTTCACAGGAACATTTTCGGCATCCCTTAGATCTTTAGGCCAGGTAGCCTGCATCCAACTTGGAATTGTCTTCAGGCATGCCAGTACTTCTATACCTTCATTTTTACAGCTTTCATAAAGTGCATCATAGTTCCAACCGCCACTACCTGTTGGATTAAAAGTATAGCTTCCTTCAATTGTCTCCAATTTTTCCCAATCCATATAATGTCTTATTGCCGTAAACGACTTCATGGCAGACAATAAATGTTTATCAATAACAAGAGAATTTTTAGCGTCTTCGAAATCCCATTCGAAAGCATTTACGCCAAAGCCCTGACTCATCTTAATTGTCTTCGGAGCATAAACTTTCTGAGCGGATACTGGAAGAGAGAATAAAACAAATAGCGTTAAGACAATGGCTTTCATATTATAAAGATAAGCATATCGCAAGTTTTAGCTTAAACATTCAAGGAAAATCTTTGTTGATTTAACTAACAAACGCAGTATATTATGGAGCAATTTAGATTAGAAGTAGATAGAAATGGTCAGGGTTATTTTTTTGACATACATTCGTTGGGAAATAACAGATATGATATACTCAAGGAGGATGTTCTTGTCGGTACTTTACAACTAGATGATAAAGACCATCAACATTGTGAAACAATCAATTGTGAGATCGATCTGCCGCTAATGAATTCAATCAGAGAAGGAATTTTACTACACGAAGATGTCTCCTACTAAGAAAATAGTTATCGTCGGTGGTGGTTTTGCGGGTTTGAATCTGGCCAAAAAACTAGCCAATCATAATGAATATAAGGTAACGCTAGTTGATAAAAACAACTATCACTTCTTCCCTCCCCTGCTTTATCAGGTTTCTACAGCATTTATAGAAGCGTCAAATATCAGTTACCCTTTCAGAAGAATGTTTCAGGGGAAAGATAACCTAACCTTTTATATGGGCGGGCTGATTAATGTTGATCCTGCCAATAATACGATTGACACGGAGAATGGATCATTAGCATACGACTACCTGGTACTCGCTATGGGAACAGAGACCAATTTTTTTGGTATGGAAAACGTCAAAGAGAAGGCGCTACCTATGAAAACTATTGACGATGCATTGCACATGAGGAACCATGTATTGCTGCGTCTGGAAGAGGCTGTGCGGACAACAAATATTCGCGATCAGGAACGCCTCGGAAATGTGGTGATCGCTGGTGGCGGTCCAACTGGCGTGGAGCTAGCTGGAATGCTAGCAGAAATGGGTACCAATATAGTATCCAAGGATTATCCTTCAGTGAAAAAAGGTCAGGGCCGAATTTATCTTATCGATTCTGGCGACACGCTACTTGGCCCAATGAGCAAAAAATCACAGGAAGAAGCTTATGAAGTCTTAAGCCGGTTAGGGGTTAATATCCTACTGGGCACCTCAGTGAAGGATTATGTAGATGATAAGGTGATCTTCGGGAATGGTGAAACAATTAATAGTGCTACGCTGATTTGGGCGACAGGTGTTATTGCCAGAGCTGTTTCAGGTTTACCAGCGGAAGTAGTTGGACGTGGACGGAGAATATTAGTTGATCAATTCAATAAACTTCAGAATTCGGAAAATATCTTTGTCATTGGCGACCAGTCTATGCAGTTAACAGATGAAAAATTTCCTAATGGACACCCGCAACTTGCACAGGTAGCGATTCAACAAGGTAAGCTCCTGGCAAGAAACTTATTAAAAATGCAAAAAGGTGCGCCCTTGAAAGCATTCCATTATCATGATAAAGGTAGTATGGCCATCATAGCTAAGTATAAGGCCGTAGTAGATTTACCGAGAGCTTTCTTCAAAGGATTTTTTGCTTGGATAGTATGGCTGTTTATTCACATTATACCTATTGCAGGATTCCGAAATAAGGGGAAGTTGGCTTTCAACTGGTTTTGGAGTTTCGTGACAAATGACCCTACATTAAGGTTAATAATAAGGCCACAGAAAGAAGCGAAAGAAGACTAGCACCTTTAATTATTGGTTAGTACTAGCACCCAATCATTGTTTCCTCCTTTTGTGGGTGGACTAAAAATCATTTCGGGATTTTTGACCTTCTTATATTTGGGACCGAAGGTTCCTTCCCTTGGATTATACCACTTTTCGAAAAGGGAAGATCCTGATAGTATTGAAGTTTTGATTTTTAGATCTTTTCCCGTTGGTGTATAGATGAAGGCATAATGGCCATCCGACGCTCTTGTTGCGCTACAATATTCATTTGTATTTGGATTATCGCCGATAATCAATGATTGATCAGGAATCCTATCCAGGAACGTTTGAGAAAGCATAAGTTTTTTCACGTAACCCATTTGCGTAGCTCCCGGAAGATTCATCGCTTCCATCCAAGGCCGCTGAGGCATGTTAACTGGTTGCCTGCCAGCTGTATAAAACTGCCAGATTGCATGACATCCGTAGGTATGCCCGAATGCACCCGCAAATACTTGCCAATAAGCAAGTTTACGAACATCATCTGCTACCGAAAAGCCATTCTTTTTCCAGTCAAAGCATATGGGATGGTCTTCATAAAGGGGCTCACCGTCAATTACCGGCTTTGTGGGCTTCAAGTTATAATCATAGGTAATTTTTTTATAATTAGTACCATCTATGCAGTGACCAGTTTGCATCATGTTAAAAATCAACCACTTTTCTGAATGGAACCATGTTGACGAGCCTCCATTTTCTTTCGGTTGTGGATGGTAAGTCATGATCTGCTTGTCATAACCCCCAACTCCTTCTGCGATTCCTTCTGCTAAAGCATTCCATATTTTAACATCTTCATTATCCCGGGGATTGCGGTCACCTCCCAGAATCCAAATGATATTCTTTTGATATTTATATCGGTTTCCTAGAAATTTGCCGTACGCCTTAATGTTTTGACTATTAAAAATTTCCGGCCCCTTTCCCCATGAACTTTTAAAGACTTTATCCCCCCAGGTTGGTAGAAGACCGATATATAAACCTTTACTCGCTGCCAGCTTAATGAATGCGTCAACATCTTTAAAGTAATCTTCATTAAGTTTCGAAGGATTATGATCCTGCATTGGAGTATGACCCATAGCGTTTGGCTCATCTATTCCATCAAGTTCGGCCAAAACAACTGACTGCAAAACCGTGAATCCTTTACTTTTCCTATTTTCCATATACGTGTCAGCTTCCTTGAATGTGAGTCGATGGAACAGCTCCCAAGCGGTGTCTCCAAGATAAAAAAAAGGCTTTCCATCTTCATAAATTAGAAATCGGTTGTTCGAAGAGACTATAAGGGATTGCATTTTGTAATTGCTTGTCGGGGAATTTTGCGCATTTAATCCAATAGCGCCACTAAAGAGTAAAAGAAGGCTGGTGAATAAAAAAGCTCTCATGTGCAATTTGATTTGGTTATCTTTAAAAATAGGCAATTATTCACTATAATTTAGATCTCGAAAAACTTTTAAGTCGCTGGGCTGTTGCCTACACATATAAGAACAAATTACTATGGGATTAATTAAAACAGCTTTAATAGGCGCCGCAGTATACGGAGCTATTAAATATATTACAAAAAAAGATCAACTAACCGGGAGGTCGATAGTTGACGATTTGAAAGATAAAGCTCCAGAATGGATCGATAAAGCAAAAGGATACAAACAAGATATGGAAAGCCGTTACACTAACTTCGCAAACGAATATCCGGAATAGTATTATTAGCGACAGCAAATTGAACAATTTAAGGGTTCAATTTGCTGTCTAAAAGTAATTCCAACGATGCCTCTTCTAATAGAATACGCCTTGTATCCCCTTCATTTGTTTTCCACTTTATTAAACGAATCATACCTTCTCCAATCTCGATTCCGGTAATGTCTCCGTCACTATAACAGCAACAGCCACTATTAAAATAAGTATTTTTTGAATTATCGATTCTGGGACTACTCTCACCACTTACTTTCCCAGCGAGAAGCTCAGCCTCAAGCGCTTGAGTTGTAGTTTTATCTCCATTAATTCTCGCCTCATCTAACTTTAAATAAACCCGCTCCAAATGTGTCAGGGAGTTGAAAACTGGCTGATGCGTATGACCAGTAATCAAAGCAAGGTTGGATTGTTTCGCCGTCCACGAATACATTATTGAATTGTGTGCTGATTTTAATTGATTGTCGTATGCTGGAGTATTTGGGTTAATACTAAGAAATGACTGGAACGGAGCCCACACATTAGATACAAACCATTTACTAAACCAATTTCCGTCACTTTGGAGATCACCTTGATGACCATGAGTCAAAAATATTGACAGTGGGGTATTGGCAATAGAGAACCGGAAGATTGCACCTTCATAAACCTTCAGGTTTTCGCCATATATCCTATTTAGCTGAAACCAAGCTAAAGGATCATTATCCCAATAGAGATCATGATTCCCAAAGATTTTTATGAAAGCTTTTCGTTGAATAAAGCATTTTTCAGCCTCAAATGTCGCGGTATTACTACTAAGAACACCGAACAACTGATTTTTCCAAAGTTCTTCGCTGTCTCCGAGATTACAGTAAATGTATTCCTGCTCATTGTAATAATGTAAAGCAGCAAGATAACTGGGCTCAGAGGAACTAAAGTCATCACTATTATTTCTGGTTCCCTTATGCTGGTCTGAAAGAATAATGATTTTATCGGTATGTTTGAGATCCAGAATCAATCCTCTTACCCCCGGTTGCTGTTGAATGCGATTGTAAAGTGCAGTCAGCGCTTCGTGAACACGTAAGGCATCAGGTCGGGAACTGTATTTGTTAGCCAGCCTGATAACGGTTCCTGAAAAAAGTTTCTGTAAAAGTCTTCGCATGATAATTTGATACAGAAGCTGTGCTAACACAATTTGGTTCAGCTTTCGGCATCAAATGTATGCATTATCATCAATTTTGCTTAGTGAATTAAATTCTATAGATTTGCGCTTATTCTAAGCCAAACTAAACGTTAGGCAAGCGACAGGGTTAAAAGCATGAAAAAAGAAGAGTTGCTGTCCTCCGGACTATTGGAACTTTATGTACTAGGTGAAACTGAATCTCAGGAGAATATACTCATTGAGGAATTGATAAACCTTTATCCCGAAATTCGTGAAGAATTAGATTGTATTGAGGTTGCATTGGAGAAATACGCGAGTGCAAATGCAATTACACCAGATCCGATAATAAAGCCTTTTTTGCTAGCTACTTTAGACTATATTGATCGCTTGAAGACCGGTGAGACCTGTATCGCGCCGCCCATATTACATAATGATTCGAGCATCGAAGATTACCTTCCATGGATAAAACGCAAGGACATGGAACTCCCTAATGATTTTGAGGAAGTTTATGCAAAAATCATTAGTAATGATGCACAAGGCATGACCGCGATTGCCTGGATTAAAACAATGGCTCCTCAAGAGGTTCATTATCATGAGTATGAAAAATTCTTAGTTTTAGAAGGCACCTGCTCCATTCATATTGAAGATGAAGTTCATGTCCTCGTTCCCGGCGACTATCTTACTATTCCACTGCGCAAAAAGCATCATGTTTTGGTAACTTCTTCTATCCCCTGCAAAGTTATTTTGCAAAGAATAGCAGCCTAAAAGCAATTATCTTTTGAGAATTAGTAAAAACTAGAAATCGAACTTTACTCTTGCTCAAACTCCCGATTCTGAAACCGAGGGATTGTCAATGTAGAAGAAGCGTTTTACAAGGTCGACCCTTAGAATCTTGAAGATGTTTCCAACACCAACACTACCTTCTGTATATGAATCGTTGTCAAGAAAATTGGTAATTGGGATACCAGAGTCATTCTTAACAAACTGCATGGAAGAAGCATTGACCATGAGTGTTGTTCTTCCACCAACTCGTAATCTAAATCTTTCAACACCATAAAAACTATAGAAGGTATTCACAGGGCCTACTTCAAAAGATCCAAAATCTTTGTAGCTGGCAAATAGTAGTGTTACAGCATCCAGAGTCCTTATAAAAAATGGAATACTTTGAAATGTATCTAGATTCTTATACACTCTTGTATAAAAACTATTTTATGTGTCCCGTCTGTTTGTATACCCAAAAACATCCGTTCTTTTTTGAGGATCGGGAAATACAACTAAATTTGAACCGCCACTGTAGAGGTAATCTGACAGCTGTTCATTTATCTTATAATTTCTATAATTAACAGTACGATCACCCGTAAATTTATAAAAATTCTTCATTGTATTATTGTTTAACTTACAGGACTTAGTCTGTAAACGCAACAAAGTTAATATTCAACTTCTGAATATTATGAGTAGATAGTCCGGATATAATTAATGAATTATGGTTATGACAAACAAATGAATATTAGCATTAAAGTTACCAACTCATTACTTGAAACATCCTTCGAAATTCATCGCCCATTTTAGCAGTCAACGTAATATGACCACCCGTTACAGGATGTTTGAATTTTAACTCCGAAGCATGTAATAACATGGTAGTCATATCCCATTGTTCTTTAAAAAACTTATTTTGTTTATTACAGCCATGCTTCCTATCTCCAATTATCGGATAGAAAATATGCGCGAAATGCTTACGCAGTTGGTGCATCCTTCCTGTAGTAGGCGTGGCTTCAACCAAAGAGTATCTGGAAGTTTCATGCTTTCCAAAGGGAATATTCAGCTCTGCTCGCTTGAGCGTGACGAACGAAGTGAAAGCCTCCTGAATCGTCCCATTCTCTTTAACCAAAGGATAGTCAATATCTTGTTGATCAGGGCTATGACCACGCAGTACAGCAAGATACTTTTTAAAAACTTGGCCATTCTGAAATTGTCTTTGTAAGGCGATCTCTACATCCTTTTCAAACGCGAATAACAACAGCCCGCCAGTTTTACGATCAAGCCTATGAACGGGACTCACATGCTTACCTATTTGATCTCTAAGAAGCTGCAAGGCAAACTCTTTGGCATCGTTTGCTATAGATGAACGGTGGACCAATAGTCCATGTGGCTTATTGATTGCGATGATATGGTCATCCTGATATACGATTTCAAGCATCCGCAAAGTTAAACCTTCGCTCTCCATTCCACAACCACTGTTTCCTCAGAACTTATAGCAATAGCATTGTTAATATAAGTACCATGATGAGTAGAACTGAAAGCAACCCGCTCGTATACTAGACCGTTAATATTTAGCTTTAAGATTTGATCGGAACCGGATTTGTTAACTAACACTGTCATATACCTGTTAGTATTTCGAATCAGTTTTAAGAGCATGCCTGGTTGATGAGTTTCAAAGCTGACAGGAAGCTTGGCTACTATGTCTGATAGTTCGTCCCGTAAGAAAGAACTAAGTTCTTTGTAGCTGCCGCTGATTCTAGATCCGAGGCCTAAAAGAGAAGGAATCCAAACCACATGGCCCTCGCCAAAATCATTCCTGCAACCATAAGTGCTTGTCTCAACTGAAGAGAACTTGCTTTTTGATATTGAGGTGGCAGTACACAATTTGAGCGTGCCCCGCCATAAATGGGATTTAAGTTCAAGTTTGCTGAGCGATAGATAAAAATCGAATAAATTATCAACGAATTTAAATTCGTTAATAAGGGCACCGAAACAATCTTTGAAAGGAAAATCGGGTCCAAGGATACAACAAGCATTTTCATCGTAATAGGCGGTCAAGCCGTCAACAATTAACTTACCTCCTTTATAAACGAAATCATTTAATGGCTTCCAGTATTTAGAAGGAACGCTCAACTGCTGTGAAAGAATAATCGCTTGTCCGGTAAAGTCATGCAACTCAAAATTATATTCTCCTATTTCTTTAAAAGATGCATGCACTCCAATCTCTGATAAAGCTTCAAAATAACTGAGGGCAGATTTCATAACGCCCCCGACCATTCGACCTTCCAGTTCAACACTCTCTATTTGAAGTGCTTGTTCAATCCATAATGACTCCCTTGTGTAAAGGACACTTACTCCAGAATCCTGGACGCTGAAATCTGCGAAGAAATCATGATTCTGTGAAACAGTTTTGCTTACGCAAGAAGCCATCAATAACCGATCAGTAGGCTTGTTCTGAAAATCAAGCATTGCCCATTCTCCAGCTTCAAACCCAGATCTTCTAGCATTCATACACCAGAACATTCCACCTTCACTACCAGATCCGACATTAACCCATAGCCATTGTGCAATCTCTTCTTTAGTTGGGCATAAAGGCCTTTTACCGCTATATGTATTATTTCCACCCTGCAGCTCGGTCATGAACCACGGTATGGGACCGGCGCCCGATCTAAGCATTTCTGCATTTGCAGACATGGCAACCGCAAATTGATCTCTACTGAAATAATCGAAATGCCAACTTGCATGAGCTGATCCGCCCAGACTTGTGAGAAATTCTCTCCAGTTGGGAAAATCATATTCAGCGGCATTTTTAAAGATGTCGTGGTTATTGACATGAATGGGTCTTTTTTTATCATACTTTCTAATCTCTTGAGTAAGCCATTTTAAGAACCAGATATTATGAGCTACTAAAAATTCTCTTTTAGAAAGGTCGAGAGTATTAAACCCATTAGAGTTATAAGATGCATTTTGTCTTCCATCCTTCCATGTCTGAAAACGGTCCTTTGTAAAATCATCCTCAGGCAACGAGCCCGATCCAGGCTCATTTATTGGGACCCAACCATATAACGAATTGAATTGATTGAAGTGCTGAACCACATGATGGATATAGTTTGCGATAGCACCTAAGTGTTCTGCCGTTTTTGGGAACTTAAAGCCACCTACATCAGAGAAATTAGTTTCTGGAAATAAGTTTGCGTAAACTTTAATCTGGTATTTTTCGGCAGCTTCAAAAGCAACGTCGAACAAACTAAAGTCCCAGACCTCACCTTTACGCATATAGCTTTCAAACATTCTGATTCGTGTAATTCCGAGCCCATACTTCTGCATTAGTTCAAACCAGCTGTAGATTTCCGAATCAGTCTGTCCAGGTTCAATAAAAATTTCCGCACCAACGAACATCATTTAAAAAGTTTTAAGTAGTGTCAAGTCCTAGGATGATAGTTGAGAGAATTTAACGAATTTGTTAAAAGTTCATGAATAGCAATTAATCATGCCTTGGCAAGGGAACATCTAATTTAAAAGGTGTTTGCTTTCGCAACATTTTGCCAGCGTATCCTGATAAATATAAATAATAGTCTGAAGGAATACCGTATTCAAAGGTGATAAACGTACTTGCTCCTATTGGAGGTTTCTTCGAGATTTTGAATATCGCTGTCCCTTCGTCTACTTCATCGAACATGGCTACATAGAGCATTTCTACGCCATTACTTATCGCTCCCGAGATTTGTTTCCAAAAAAACTTTCCCCGATCCCTGGGTATTTGATTGCTAGGTGAATTTGGATTCATATTGTGCCAACTGAAACCTGGAAAAACCACAGCTACATAATCTATTTTCTTGGCATTGCACCATTCTATATCTTTCTTTTGAACTTTCGCATACTGTTCATAAGCATTTTCGTTTCTGTAACGACCTACAGTCCAAGGATGAACGATATCGACTTTTTTGATTAACTCATGTAAAGCTGGATTCTTTTCGGTATCATTTCCAAATTCTCTCCAGTAAGTTGGCACGCCAAGCATTATGGAACAACCTCCATATACCGGATCATTTTGTAAAAAATCAACCATCTTTGAAACATCTTTGGTTGTATATTTTCTGTTGTCATTAAAGCCTGCCCCCCATAAAACAACGAGTGGCTTGCCGTTGTGATACAGGTAAGTCTGCTCCTTTCCTTGGCTTGTTATCTTAAGACTGTCGACCAGATTCTTCCAGTCGTTTATCAATACAGAGACATCAACACTATCCCTACAGCCCGATAGATCATACATTACGGAAATAGCTCTTCCGTATTTTTTAGCAGATTGCAGCGCGTTGGCTAATACTGTATTGAAGTGATGCTTGCCAGATTTACTTCTGATTTCAGAAACAAACCGCTGCATAAATACACCATCAAGTCCATATTCTTTCATCCATTTGAAATGTACATCCGTAGTTGAAGCATCATAAGCACTTTGAAGATAAGCCGAAGTACCATCATCATTGTAAAACGGGGTCTTGTATACCTTAGGGTACTCAGTGGTCTCCGCCCAAAGGTCAACATTAGTGCTTCCTGGTGCAAACTTACCTCCAGAGGTGTAATGATACCAACCTCTGCCCGCTCCGTCATCGGGTGCATTATGCCAACCCTGATATCCTGCCATCACCAGACCTTTGTATGATACAAATCTAGAGGTTTTCCCGTGTTTGAGTTGAGCGCTCAACCTGCCGGAAAGTGACAGAATCAAGACGAATAATATCAATAGTCTATTTGAAAAGACTGCTAATTTAGATGCTGGATAGTATTTCATAACTACTAATATTATGAGTGGATAACAATATTATTATAAAAATGGAAATATATAGAGAAACTCTTAGTTTTGGTTAACCCAATCATCTATATTGGTGTATTAAATATTCTTTCTATGAAACGCAATAAGCTAATAGTTTTTATACTATTTATAACTTTCTTCAATCAAGTAAATGGTCAGGAGTTAAACATCGCAACCTATAATATCAGGTATGAGAATTCTGGTGATAAAAAAGATGGAAATGGTTGGGATCTGCGTGGAACGGTAATTGCCAATCTTATAAAATTCCATGATTTCGATATTTTTGGCGCTCAGGAAGTTTTAAATAAGCAATTGGATGATCTTTCGGGAAACCTACCTCAATATGGCCACATTGGTGTTGGACGAGATGACGGTAAAGAAGCAGGTGAATATGCACCTATTTTTTTTAAAAAAGGCAAATTTAAATTACTGAAAGATGGACATTTCTGGTTGTCCGACAAGACTGAAACTCCCAACAAAGGTTGGGATGCAGCTTTACCCAGAATATGTACATGGGGTCAATTTCAGGAAGTCAACTCTGGAATTAAATTCTATTTCTTCAATACACATTTTGATCACGTAGGCATTATTGCCCGACGAGAAAGTTCTAAATTGATCTTAAAAAAAATAATGGAACTGGCACGAGATGAACCAACAATACTTACAGGAGATTTCAATGTTGATCAAAACGATGAAAGTTTCAAAATTTTAAGTGGAACCGAATTAAAGGATGCTTTCACGACCACGCAGATTAAATACGCAAACAATGGAACTTTCAACCACTTTGATGCTAATGCAATGACCGATAGCAGAATAGATCACATATTTTTGTCTAATTGCGTTGTTGTCAAGCGTTATGGAATTTTGACAGACACCTACAGGACACCAGCGGCAGAACAGGCGAATGTTAACACAGCAGGTAATTTTCCGAAAGAACTAAAATTAAAAGCCTTCGAAGCGAGGCTTCCTTCAGACCATTTCCCCGTTATGATAACTGTCGAACTGCAAAAGTGCAAATGAAAACGCTAAGGGCAGTTACTTTTTTTATTTTAATCTCAATAAGCGCTTACGCACAGACAAATTTTGTCGAGTTAAGAACCAACATGGGAAACATTACAATTATGCTTTACGACAACACCCCTAGGCACAAATCTATGTTTATAGATGAAATCGGCAAAGGAACTTATAAAAAAGCACTTTTTAATAGAGTTATCAAGGACTTTGTAAGCCAGGCGGGCGAATTGGACGAGTCTATTTTAGCTGATGAAAAGTTACATCCGAAGAAAAGACCGCGCAGATTAAATGCCGAAATTGACAGCAATTTCATTCACAAAAAGGGAGCAATTGGTGCAGGCCGGGATGACAACCTTCAGAAAAGTTCTTATTTCAATCAGATTTACATGGTATCTGGCAATGTGTTAACAGACAAACAGCTTGATGAGTTGGAGAATAAAACGCGACGAAAGATGTCGCAGAAAACCCGTGAGATTTATAAAACTCAGGGAGGAGTTCCTCACCTCGACTTTAATTATACTATTTTCGGCGAAATCGTTGAAGGCTTGGATGTTGCTGAAAGAATTAACAAAGTTGCAACACACAAACTGAATGTACCTGTGCGCGCTATAATTTTTGACGCAAGAGTATTAAGCGAAAAAGAAACGAAAGCGCGCAAAATATCTCAAGAATGAATCATCAACTAGAGTTATATAAGAAGGCTGCGGAACTCGCTAAAATTGGGATATGGGAAGTTAATCTAGTCAACAATGTTGTTTTTTGGGATTTTATAACAAAGATAATCTTTGAAACACCAGAGGATTACATTCCAACTACCAAAGAAGCACTCTCCTTTTATGTGCCAGTTGCGATGACAGAAAACATCGAAGATCAAATGAAGAAGCTCATCGCCACAGGTAAAGCATTGACAAGCCAGTTTCAAATTAAGACGATGAAAGGTAATCATCGATGGGTAGAGATTAATTCTCAGGCAGAATTTGCCAGTCATCAATGTATCAAGCTTGTTGGTACCATACAGGATATCACTCCTCAACGAAAATTAATTGAAACTTTGGAACTTAATCACAATAAGTTCCTAACCGCCTTTGATTATGCGCCCATAGGTATGGCACTGGTCTCTCCGGAAGGCAACTGGATTAAAGTGAACAACAGCCTCTGTGCTATTCTTGGCTACAAGCGAAATGAAATAATTAAACTCACCTTTCAGGATATTACTCATCCAGATGACTTAGCCGAAGATTTGGAACATGTCACACGGTTACTAAATCGTGAAGCGGATACCTATTCGATGAGTAAGCGTTACTTTCACAAGGATGGTCGGATTGTTTGGGTTTCGTTGACTGTGGCAATTGTGAGGAACCCCGACAATGAGCCCGTATATTTTATTTCTCAGCTGAAAGATATTACTGAACGTGTAAAAAACTCCGAGCGCCTTAAAAAGGAAAGACAACGGCTAGACAATGTTATTTAATTGCTTTTATTGAAGAGGGAAAGATTATTCTGGAAATAAAAGACAACGGGATCGGCATTGACCTTGATGTGCATGGAACAAAGCTATTTGGTATGTATAAAACCTTTCATGAAAATGCAGACGCAAGAGGTATTGGCCTATTTATCACAAAAAATCAAGTTGAAGCCTTAGGGGGAACAATTTCTGTGAATAGTGAAGTTGGTGTTGGCACCACATTTAGATTATCTTTATTGCACTAATTGATTTAAAACTAAATATTAAGCAATGCAATTAAATACTACATTCTTTACATTTCTGGCACTAAGTTGTACGTTATCAAATCTTTCTGCTCAGAATGACAATAAGAACTCGACATTATTTAATCAGGATGACCTCAAGCAGGTTACGACCAACTATGCATTTACAGAAGGTTGTTCGTCTGACAAAGATGGTAATATATATTTTACGGATCAGCCAAATGACAAAGTGTGGAAGTACGGAATCGATGGTAAAGTCAGTTTATTCCTTGAGAAAACAGGTCGCGCAAACGGGACATTCTTTGATAAAAAAGGCAACCTTATTCTTTGTGCAGATGACAAAGGAGAACTACGGTCGGTAAATAGAAAAGGTAAAGTAACAGTAATCGCGGAGAGCTTCGCAGGAAAACAGTTAAACGGACCAAATGATATATGGATTGATCCTAGTGGAAATATGTTTTTCACGGACCCTTATTATCAAAGGGATTACTGGACAAGACGCAAACCTGACTTATCGCATCAAAGTGTCTATATAGTACCAAAAGGGAGTAAATCAATTGTGCTTGCTGCAGATAGTTTAAATCAGCCAAATGGAATTGTTGGTTCCCCCGATGGAAAGTATTTATACATAGCTGATGCTGGTGCAGGCAAAATATTTAGATATGCTATTGGAAAAGAAGGTAAACTTTCTGCAAAACTTCTTTTTATAAACCGTGGTTCCGATGGAATGACTTTGGACGATAGAGGGAATATTTACCTTACAGGAAATGGTATAACAATTTACAACAACAAAGGACAAAAGATTGGACAGATAAAAGTACCAGAAGGGACATCAAATGTATGTTTTGGCGGAAAGAAGAAGGACTTTCTGTTTATCACTGCTAAGACCTCACTTTATGCTATTCCGATGAAAGTAAAGGGTGTGGAATAAATAATATTGGTTTATCACATCGCCCTAAACTATACCCTTTGCGACGCTGTTTTTCCAGTACACCATATAAATCAAAGCTGTGAAAGAAATTGCGGCGGTTGCATAAAAAATAGGCGGAACCATACTGATTACATCCTGATAAAACCAGCCGGCGAATAATGCTCCTAGGCCGATTCCAGCTTCCAAAAATATATACATCGTTGCTACTGCTTTACCCCTATGATCTGGATCACTCAAATCTATTGTCCATGCGTTTAGTGCAGGTGAGAGTATTCCAGTGCCAATTCCGTAAATTACAGCTCCTATAAAAAGTCCCAATTGGCTATTACTATAGCCAATTGCAATAAGCGCTACACATAATATTACAAGCCCTGCAATCGCTACATTTAACCTTCCGTGTTTGTCTGATATTTTACCTGCTACGAACCTTATCAGTAACGAAGAAATTGTAAAAATCATAAAGAAAATCCCCTTATTCACCAACCCAAGGTGACCGCCCCAATCGGGAATTAGTGTCAGAATTGCTCCATAGCCGACATATGATAATAGGGTTACAATAGCCGCAGGAAGGACTTTCACATCGATAATATCGCGTTTTGATAGCTTGAAAGCTTCAAAACTGAGCTTTTGCCTATTCTGTAAAGTCTCCTTCATATTCATCAAAATAATTATGGACATTAAGGCGAATAGTGATGAACTATAAAACAATACATTGATAGAATATGTACCGCTAATATAGCTGCCGATTGCCGGACCAATAGCCATCCCCGTGCTAAAACAAAGGCCATGTATTCCAAATGCCTCTCCCCAACGCTCCTTTGGAACGATGTCGGCCACATAAGCAGAGGTGGCGGTGGGCTTAAACCCTGTAGAAAAACCATGTATTAGCCTTAAAAATAGAAAACCGGAAACACTAGTTAGTATGGGGTATAAAAAGCCACATAGAAAGCAGACTACAGAACCTACAGCCATAATTGGTACCCTTCCAATAGTGTCCGTTAGCTTTCCGCTAAATGGTCTTGATATCCCTGCTGTTAAAGTAAATAATGCAATGATCAGACCTTTATATTCCGCACCTCCTAGTTTTGTAAGATACGCTGGAAGATCTGGAATGAGCATATTAAAACTTGCAGAAAAAAGTATTGAGCTTAAGCACAACAGAGCAAATGGCAAATTGAAAATTGGATCTTTGGAAGTGGAATCTATCATTTAGACCACAAAAATAGTGATTTAATTGATTTTCCCTGCAGCTGCTGCCGGATTTTGCTTTAACCAGATCCGATAAAGCTGAAAGAATGTAGGCGCATCTAGTAATTCGATTTTAGGATTCTTCTTCTTCAACTCTTCCACGACCCGAACATACCATCCAGGATCTTTAAGTATGTTTCTAAACCAATGAAAATGAAGATTTCTTTTATCGACACGGTCTATAATCGCGTTCGCAGCCTCTACAGCGCTGCCTTGATTAATGTCAGCGTCAGCTCTTAAAACCGGCATATTGCCATGAAGTAATGTAAGCGGTGTCTTTTGAGGAACAATGCCGTTTGGACTAAATTTAGCATAGGCATCCAAGCCCTTACTATTCAAAGCGGGCGCCAACCCATCAATAATGAAACCGCTAATTGTAATGTCCCATCTTTTATAATAAGGAATATTGTGCTTAACCCAGGCATCCAAACCATCGGGCAGTCCAGATATCGGCCTTGGAGACTGTAACATCCCAGGCATAAGATATCCTGCTCCATTATCTGCTGCTACAAAATAATCTTTGGCAGATGCACTTTCTCGCAAATAAGCCATCGCCATAGGTATCCGTTCCTCTAATACCGGACTTATGCTCCACATTAAAGGAAGCTTACCACGTTCTTTGTTATCCCACATAAAGGGGGTCATTTGGGATAACCAGGAGGAGGCATCATAATCGCCAACATAGAAGATTATAAAATCCCGACCATTGAAATTAACGCTGCCATCGGCGCGCAGGTATCCAGTTTTTTGTAAATCTCCCGGGGTTACCCATTTTTGTTTATACTTTTCTTTTAACGGGAAATGTTGCCAAAATGAGGCATTGGCCAACGCTCCATATCCTATAGCATCAGCATCCTTAAAAGCATTATAAGCGCTTATTATACGAGAATACTCCCATTCTGTGGGCACATCATCATGGCTGCCACCGGCGTGTTTGGTGTATTTAAAAGCCCATGGTGGAAAGCCTCCCAAGTAGGTAAAAGCATCTCCTTTGTTTTGTTTATATGCTGCCAGCAAGAGCTCTTTTAGAGTGCTGAGATCTGTGCCGACTTTTTGCGATAGCTCGTCGGTAGCGGCTTCATCGCCCCACGGGCTAAGATCAAAGAAAAAGCCCTTTTTACTTACAAAAAAATCATGATTAGAAAGTGTATGGTGATTCCTGCCAGCTAACTTTGACATTTTTAGCCATTCTTGATCGATGTAGTAAGCCCCATATTTGGTATTACATTTCCCAGTCTTTATATATTTTTCGAGAAACCAAAGGTAAGCATCATTCTTTGGAGATCCTGTAGAAAGTCTTTCTGTTCCTGGAATGCTTCCAGTTCCTTTGAAGCGAGATGAGCCATCTGGATTTACCAACCAGGATTTTACAGGAAGCTTTGTCCCTCCAACCACCAGTCGAGAGTATAAGCTTGAAGGATCTTTATCGTACCTGATAGCAATGAGATTTTCAATCCCTGAAATAGAGGAGGCAACATTGCTGGTTGACGCAACTTTGGGATCATATACCACTACACCAGAGATTTCATTCTTATAAGCATTCACTAACGCTAATATATTTGTGTAGACCATGGTGTCCCTTCCATAAAGCCACTTACCTTTTTGTCGATATAAGTTCCACCAATATTGATCGATATTGACAGGCCCATTCTCTACAAACTTAATGTACAACTCAGGGCTTTTTCGATTAACAATTCCCTGAAGTGTGGCGATCAGGTGCACATCTTCCCAGGCAGTATTCAGGTTTTGTGGAACTTTTACATCTGAAGTTAGGGTATACCTCAAATCGAATATCCCAATTGGTCTTTTCACCTGTGCAAATCCCGTTACATATGGTAATATCAATAATAAAAAAACGGCGAATCTTGTATATACATGTTTCATCAATGACTAATATAGGAGAATTATTTTTATGATTAAAATGTATCTTTAGAAAATATATTAATAACATATAAACATGTCGAGATCACTGATATACCTATTTTTTTGGATTTTTACCGTCAATCTGTATGGTCAGGATTCTATAAATTTACCAGCTGCATCTATCAACTCCTCCAGTCATGCAAGTACTTGGTTTGCTACAGATGGTCTCGGTAGAAAAATCGATCCAAATCAATATCCCTCTTCAAGAACAGGTAAATATGTAGGAATATTTTACTTTGTGTGGCAGGGTGCCCACGGTTTTGATCAGCACAGCGGGGGGGCTGCAGATGGCGGGATTATACAAAAAAAACCAACTGATACACTGAGTCCGTATGACATCACTCAAATATTAAAGAAAAATCCTCTCAATCCACAGTACGGACCAGTCCATGCCTTTCACCATTGGGGGGAACCATATTTTGGTTACTATCTGGCAGATGATGAATGGGTCATTAGAAAGCATGCACAAATGCTTTCAGATGCTGGAGTTGATGTCATCATTTTAGATGCTACAAATGCAACCATTTATCTTCCACAAGTAACAAAGATAGCGAGCGTATATTCCAAACTAAGAAGTTCTGGTATTAGCACTCCATCAATCTCGTTCATCGTCAACAGCGCTGCAAAGCAAACTGTTGATAATTTGTATAAGCAGATTTACAAGAAAGGAATGTTTAAAGAATTATGGTTTAATTGGAAGGGAAGACCGCTACTACTCTGTCCTCCCGAAGCATTAAATGAAGAAAACAAGAATTTCTTTTCAACCCGGCAATCCTGGGCATGGAGTAAGAAGCAGAAGTGGTTCGCAGATGGAAGGGATAAATGGCCATGGCTTGATCACTATCCACAGGCATACGGCTGGCATGAGTCAAAAGATCAGCCGGAACAGATTACAGTTAGCATCGCACAGCACCCAATGTCAAACATTGGAAGAAGCTTTCATGATGGCCAGGAACCAGAACGGAAGCAAACAACAAAAGGACTCTATTTTCAAGAGCAATGGAATCGAGCCCTAGCCGTTGACCCCGAGTTTATTTTTGTAACAGGCTGGAATGAATGGGTGGCAATGCGTTTTGACGATGGTGGCTCAGTAAATTTTCTCGGCAAAAAAATCGGGAAGGGTGAAACCTATTTTGTTGACTTATACAATGCCGAGTTTAGCCGAGATGCAGAGCCCGAAAAAGGAGAAACACAAGACCATTATTACTATCAATTGGTTAACAATATAAGAAAATTTAAGGGCGTAGAAAGGACTAATATCGACCAACTAACCTTTCCTAAGGTCATAGATGGTTATTTCGCTGACTGGCAAAATGTAATCACATATTACAATGATGACGCTGGCGATACTTACCACAGGAAACATACTGGATGGGGTCGCATCAAAGAGTACGTCAACACATCAGGCAGAAATGATATCATTCAATGCAAAGTTAGCTCCGATAAATCTAACCTCTATTTCTATGTTAAGACAAGCGGACACATAAGTTCGTGGAAAGATAAAGATTGGATGCAACTGTTTATTTCAGTAGAAGGCAGTCAGGCCGCCCACTGGCTTGGTTTTCAATATATAGTAAATGCGGCAGTCGTAAATAGTAAAACTACTTCCTTAACCAGATTGGATGGAGCGACCAGGCGACTGATAAACGGACATCTTCAATATCGGTATAAATCAAATGAACTGGAGCTTGCTATCCCTTTAAGAATGCTTAACATCACGAGCCAGAATTTTGGCCTGAACTTCAAATGGGCAGACAATTGTCAGTTGTCTGGAGATCCAATGCATTGGATGGACAACGGAGATTCAGCCCCTAACGGGAGGTTTACCTATCATTATGGTTCATCATCATCTAAGAATAGTCACACTTCCAGTAAGAGGGTTACATTCATTCGTTAACTTAATAATGTAATAGTATACCCCTGAAGGCAGGTCATTTCCATCTCTCTTTCCATCAAAAACATTAGCCGGATTGCTACTATGGTAAACGACAATGCCATACCTGTTGTATATTTTTACATCAGCAGTATTGTAAACCTCAATACCTCTGAGTATCCAGGCATCATTGGTCCCATCATTATTTGGACTGAATGAGGAAGGTATTTTGATCGACGCTTCTCCAATAATAACTTTAAAAGCCGTCCTGACACTTTCACATGCCCCTTTGCCTAACGCCCCGTAATATGTCACATTATCTTTAACATTAAGTATGAAGTTTCTATTTCTACTTTCTTGAAGTAAATTCCCATTCTCATAATAAATCCTATATAGTGGGACAGTTTCGCCGAAACTAATTAATATGTCCGCTGCAGAACACACAAATTTATTTTCCAAAACAGGTGCAGGTAGTTGAATCTCAACATTCTGGATGGTATATGGATATAATTGGGAACATGAAGAATTTCTTATCGTCAAAAGATAATCACCAGCCTTAACATTTCGAAGGTCTGGATCTGTAGAGATTTCCCTTCCACTTGCATCGGCCCAAGAGTAACGTATTCCGGATGCAACTACACTCGCACCTAAAATGCTACCGATTCCTAAGTTGCAACTGTCATTTTTGATCACAGGCATTGACTGCATAATTATTGGAGGATTCCCAGCTTTCACATGGAAAGGCCCCAACGTCTCCTGACAGCCGAAGTCGTTCGACAGTATCAATTCATAATATCCTTCTTTGACATTGACCATATCTAATGTGATAGCTACAGTTTTTTTATCTACATCAATCCACCGAAAGGCTGTGGCATTAGTCTGGACGCCAGTAATGCCCCCATTTAGTAACTCGCAGTCTGCAGACTTCGAAACGACAGAGCTTGTTGAACTAATTAATGGATTTCGATGATTGACAACTATCTCTTCAGAGATTCTCTCACACAATCCAGCAGTCAGCCTCGCCGTTAAGCGGTACTTACCTGCTGGAACTCCAGTAAGGTTTAATCTATCGCCTACTTGATCACCAGCGAAATTTCTCCAGCTGTAGGTAAAACGTCCCCCATCGGATGAAGAGACAGTTAATCCAGTTATCGAACCATCCGATGATGAACATCCTGAGCTGGTAATTATAGCGCGGCTTTGGTCAATCAGCGGTCTCGAGGAGGCAGCTTTGACTCTAATACTAGCTCTATTGGAGGAACAACCGTTTGCATCGGTGAGGGTGAGATAATATTGTCCAGCGAGAAGATTTATAAACTCATTGCTACCGATAATCTCGCCCGACTCATTCTCCCATTTGAAATTAACAATGGTACTACTAGAAAAACGATCTGCTCTAACGCGAAGTGTAGTCTCATCGCATGCAATAATTAAATTATTTTGTGTGGTAGCACTTGGCAATATCTTCAGAACTGAGAAATTTAAGGTATAAGGTGAACTTCCATCAAGTGTGTAGGTAAGCTTATAGTTGCCGGGAGAGAGAGCTTCAATTTGACCTGAGGATCCAAGCGCATTTCCGCTGGAATCTTCCCATGAAAATACAAATCCGGTGGTGTTGGCATTTTTGAGAATGATTGATCCATTAGGTTTGCATGATGCACTTGTTATGTTAAAATCTCCCTGACTAAGAGGATCTGCCACATTAAAAGATTCCCAAGTCAAAGCCATTGTGCTGAAAAACATCAACATACCTAAGGATAAAAAAATGGTAAACCTCCAAATCATTTATATTGGCAACAATGTTTTAATATAGCAATATAAACAATAGTTTCAAGAATCTATTTGCTGACGATACTCATGCATTTAATTAGATAACTTCCAATATTCGCCCCTGTTTTACTTGAAATCATACCCACAGCAGCCCTTGTTACCAGACCCGATCCTTTAAAAATCGTCCTATTTAAAATCAATGGAAGCGCCAAAGAAAGTATCTTACTGGAAAGCAAAGAGCTATTGTGCTGTTTTTTAAATTTCAAGTTTAACTTTTGTCTTGGATCCTCCTTAAATAAATTAACTATTGAGAAATCTTGAATGCAAGATCTTGCCTCCTTAAAGATTTCTTCCGCATGCCTATCAGATTCTAATAGTAAAGCCATTTGCCTAGCTTTAAGCCCACTTAGATCATTAATTGTATATTTATTTTTCATATAAACTATTTTTTTTACCTTCATCAAAAACATACAATATGGAACACCATCAATCTGCCCAAGGACTTCAAACACTAATTATATTATTAATTGTCGTTGCAATCATCATTTGCACAGCATACTATCTTTCGTTTATGAGAAAAAACAAATCAGAACATTAATTTAAATCACCAGCCTCCAGTATTTCAATTTGTTCTCCAATCTGGTTAACTAAGGTTTGTGCAATATCATCATTAGTCATCCAGGACCTCTTCGCATCTGATTTAGTGCATGAAATATGCCCTGTTCTTTCGCCATTAATATATACCACATAATCACCGTCTTTCGGAACTTCCACGCGTATAGCGTTAGGCTCACCGCCAATTTCTAAAGTAAACTCATACGGGTTAAGGTCTTTTTCTTGTGTATTTTTCATTATGATCTCTGTTTATTGTTTTAAAACAAGCACTGTGGGGTATTGTTTCAATTGCAGAAGGCTCAAGTCAAAATTTATTCATAAATTTATCTCAGTGAGAAAGATAATCCATATCGATATGGACGCATTCTACGCATCAGTAGAACAACGGGATTTCCCCGAGTCTAAAGGTAGGCCGATTGTTGTGGGCGATTCTCCTGAAGGAAGAGGCGTAGTTGCTATTGCAAGCTACGAAACAAGAAAATTTGGCATTAAGTCGGCGATGCCTTCCAGACAAGCCCAGCAAGTTTGTCCTTAGATATTATTCGTGTTGCCGCGCTTTGAAGCCTACAAGGCAGTATCGGTTGCAATCAGAAAGATTTTTAGCAGATTTACCGACCTTATTGAACCTCTATCATTGGATGAAGCGTATCTAAATGTTACAAATGATAAATCAGCGATTGGATCAGCACTGAAAATCGCTAAAATGATAAAGCTAGCTATAAAAGATGAGCTAAATTTAACCGCATCAGCAGGCCGCAAATAAGTTCATCGCAAAAATCGCTTCAGATATGAATAAGCCTGATGGCCTAACATTTATCGGACCCTCTAAGATTGAAGCCTTCATGGAAGCATTACCAGTCGAGAAGTTTTTGGCGAAGGTAAAGTAACTGCCAAGAAAATGAAGCGCATGCATCTCCATGCTGGCGCAGATTTAAAAGCACTAACTAAACAAGTACTATCAAACTATTTTGGTAAATCAGAAAAATTTTACTACCGTATCGTACGTGGAATAGATATGCGACCAGTTCAGCCTTTCAAAGAAACGAAGTCGTTGGCAGCAGAAGACACCTTCGAAATGACTTAATTTCCTTATTGGAAATGCATACTGAGCTAAAAAAGTTAGCAGAAAAGGTTTCAACTAGATTAGAGACGCATAATCTTAGGGGACGAACGGTAACATTAAAATTGAAGTTTAGCGATTTCAAGCAAATCACACGAAACCTCTCCTTACAAGAACAATTTTTCAGTTATGAAGACATTTTTCTTATCGGGTCGCATGTCCTAAACAATGTGGACCTGATAGACAAATCGGTTAGGCTTCTTGGAATATCTATTTCTAATTTTAACGAAGTTTCGATTCAGCATCCCAGGGGAAATCCGTATCAACTACTTTTGTTTGATTAATCCCTCATCACAGGCTCAAACCTGCGTGTTTACCCAGTTGATTAGCATTTCCCTGAATGTTATGTTTGCCCCTAGTTATAAGTGTTGACTTATTCAATTTACGCACAACCCCTAAATCTCTCTCAATCTCAAACATAGATTTAATCCTGAAAAGCGATTAATCTATGTTTGATCTATTATATTTGAATGTAAAACATTCAATCAATGAGCGAGCATTTCAATAAGAAAGCATCAAACGATGAGATCAAAACGAGATTTGATAATGATGTAGCGTGCTTCTCCAATCTTGATACTGGTCAGCTGACGACAATTGACGCATCCCATATAATGGAACTCTGTACGGATGCAAAAGCAGTAACACCGAGTGCAAAAAAACTTATTGGACATCAGTTGCGGAACCGGTAATTACACGCTGAAAATGCTAACCAAATTGCAAGATCTGAACTGTACCCTAAATGACTTTAGCTTGCCAATGCTTGAAAAGGCTAAGGAACGGGTTTCGCATATTACGTCTAGAAAGGTTAAAACCATCCAATTGGACATGCGAGAATTAGAATTGGGAGCCGAGACCTTTGATATCATTTTTGCAGCTGCTGTCCTACATCATTTGCGTGATGACGAAGACTGGCTTAATGTTTCACAAAGATTTACAATGCCTTGACACCGGGTGGAAGCTTTTGGATTTATGATTTAATCACCCATGACAGCGAAGCCCTTAACCAGCTTTTTAAAGAATCCTATGGAACATATCTCGAAACGCTTGGCGGACTTCAGTATCGTCAAAATGTGTTTGACTACATTGACTATGAAGATACCCCAAGATCTATCGGATATCAACTGGTTTTGATGAATCGAGTGGGGTTTACAAACGTAAAAATATTGCACAAAAGCATTTGCGTCGTCGCATTTGGCGGTATGAAATAATAAAAAGACGGTACCCGACCTACTATATCTTAAAATTACTTTCCAGCAAAAGCATCCAGCCCGCTTTGTAGGTACTTAGCGTAATCTCCTGCATCAAATATAGCTCCTTGTGGAGTAACCAATGGTTTCAAATCATGACCTGCCAGCACATAAAATGGTTGCGAATTGGTATTGTAATTCGTTGCCTGAAAATCTCCGTTCCACCAGCCAAGGTCATCGGTATTATGCCTCAAGATCTTAGAATAATGAACCTTTTCCTTAGGCATCCTAATCTTACGTTCATCAACATACAGTTGGATCAATACATATTCTTTAATCAGCCTGCCAACTTCTGGTTTTATCCAGACGTTATCTTCCATCCTCCGACAATTTACACAAGCCCATCCAGTAAAATCGATCATTATCGGCTTGTTTACTTTCTTAGCATAATTCAGGCCTTCTTCTAAATCGAAGAAAGGGCTGAAACCAACAGGCTTCTTAAATACATCATCATACTTCACTGTGGAAGGAAACCCTTTGTCTGTACTTGATGATGAAGATCCACCTGACGTCAGGATAAAGTCCTGTGTATTCATTGGAGGGGCTAAACCACTAAGTACGCTAACTGGTGCTCCCCACAATCCCGGAATCATGTATATCGCAAAAGCCAAAGAAAACATTGCCAAAAACAACCGGGGAACAGAGATAAAAGGTAAGTCACTATCATGTGAGAACTTGAGTTTTCCTAACAGATAGAAACCCATCAATATAAAAATTACGATCCACAAAACCAGGAAGACCTCACGGTCGAACCATTCCCAGTGCCAAACCAGGTCTGCAGCGGAAAGGAATTTTAATGCAAATGCCAATTCTAAAAATCCAAGACATACTTTAACGCTGTTTAGCCAACCACCAGATTTAGGCATCGAGCTTAAAAAGCCGGGGAAGATCGCTGAAATCGTGAACGGTAGTGCCAGCGCTAAAGCGAAGCCAAACATCCCGATTGCAGGGCCCAGTAGCGTTCCTTTAGAACTTGCCTCAACAAGCAGTGTACCAATGATGGGTCCAGTGCAGGAGAACGAAACTAATGCAAGCGAAGCGGCCATAAAAAAGATGCCGCCCAAGCCTTTGCTAGTATCCGCCTTCTGGTCAATTTTATTTACAAATGAACTCGGTAAAGTAATCTCGAAAGCACCAAAGAATGAGATGGCGAAAGTAACCAGGATTAAAAAGAAGAAGAAGTTGAACAAACCACTAGAACTTAGCGCATTTAAACCCGCAGAACCGAAAAGTACAGTAATGAGCAGCCCGAAAGCAACATAAATCACAATGATGGATAAGCCGTATATCATTGCCTGACCAATCCCTTTTTGCTTGCTACCTGCACGCTTTGTGAAATAACTGATTGTTAATGGCACCATAGGAAAGATACATGGCATGAAAAATGCCAGAAACCCACCAATAAGGCCAGCAATAAAGGTCTGCCATAGCGTCTTTTGAACTTCTCCCTTGGATTTGGAGAGCTTTACCTCCGCTTTGGTGACGGAATCTTTTGCAATTACCGTCGCCGGTTGCTGAACGGTATCCGAAATGGTCGTATCTGCAACAATCTCTGTAAATTCATCATCTGAAATTGCGGTATCAGTTTGAGAAAATGCTGGGTAAGAACCGCCTAAAAAAAAGAGTACCCAAATTAGGAGTACTCTCAATATAATTTTATAACATCTATTAATCATAATTTTAGCTCACAGGAATTGAAAATTCAACAGTTTCCGGAGGTAAACATTGGTGGTCATCACATACCATAAATTCAACTGATCCTTTAATCACGGTTTTACCGCCTGTTAGCTTCACTTTTTGCTGAAAAGTAACCGTTTTCTCAAAGTAGGAAACATTCATATCAAAAGTTTTCTCAAACTTAGTAACTGGCTTCGGCTCGATAGTTTTACCAACAGCGGCAAAACTTTTCGCAGCCTTAAAGTTGAAGGTCGTTTTGATTGGACCTCCATCCGCGATGTTCTGGGAATAGATATGCCATCCATTATCAATAGTTGCCCTGATTAAAAGAGTAGCTTCATTTTTCGAAGTTTTCTTAGCTAAATAACTCCATTTCACAGGTTTTAATATCTGACTGCTAGCTGAGAAGCTTAGCATAATTCCTAAAGCAATTAAAAATAAATTCTTCATGTTTCGCTGATAAGTGTCTGAACAAACGTACGTAATTACTTCTACTTTCGTTTTAAATTTGGGATAGACCATATAAAATTGACTTACAGTTTATAAAGTAGGCGCTATGTTCCGCCTCCTAACGCAGGGTACAGTTCTACTGCTGCAGACAATTAAGCCGCTTTTAACCTAGCCAATTCCAACTCACTTTGCAACGAATTGCTTTGGGCGGAGATTACTTCCTGATAAGTTGCCATTCCATTTTTAAATAACAGGTTTGCATTCTTAATTGCCGCTTACAGGGTCACAACCCTTTGTTGAATTAAGTTAAACTGCTGCTTCAACTTATCAATCTTCACAAGTTCATCAGAGACCTCATCGACTGTAACAAGTACAATCTGGCTGAGTTGGATTACTATACTTTCGCTATCTACCAATGCCATCTGCCTTTTCATCGTTTGTTTCCAGTTGCAACTGTGGGTAATCTGCTTTAAGACTATTAAAAAGCATAGGCGATCTCCGGGCGCTTCATCAACCTATAACCCAGTTGATGTTCGCTGTAGAAACCATGGTAATTTTTTATGATTATTATAGTTATTTGTTATTTCAACGAGTTTAAGTAATTTAACACTATTAAGTTATTATCGGAAAAAAAGACTTGTAGAAAACAAGTCTTTTTAAAATTTATTCGGTTGTAAATCTGATCATTCCTTTTCATGCATAAGAATCCCTTCTTCGTTGAGAAAATATTCATAGATAATCGGGGAATATTCAATTATATCTGCAATGTTTCTCATGCTCAAAGAATGCCATATCTCCTCGTTCACAATCTCAAGAAAAGCGTCTAAAAAATTCTCTCTGGAGTCCCCCTTTTACCTGGCTATGCGCTCTTTGCTTCTCATCATTATTCTTTATAAACAATCTAACACTGTTAAGCAACAGTATAGAGTGTATTTATGTTATGTATCATATATTTGTCAAACACAATTTTTTGCTCCAAATAAGTAGAAATGGTAAACCTGATATGAACAATAGTATAACCCTCAAGGATATTTCGAAGGCACTTAACTTATCTATTTCAACAATTTCTAAATCATTGAACGATAGCTACGAAATAAGCATAGAGACTAAAAAGAAAGTCCTTGAATTTGCAAAAGCAAATCACTACTCCCCTAATAGGCTGGCGAAGGGCTTAAAGGAAGGCAAAAGTCGGTCAATTGGTGTTGTTGTTTGTTCGCTTGAAAACAATTTCGTCGCACAAATGCTAGATGGAATTGACAAATACAGTACAGATAAGAGTTATCAGATTATCATCATGCAAAGTAAGGAGTCCCATGAACAGGAATGCGCTTGCCTCTCTTTGCTGCACGCTGGAGGTGTAGATGGAATATTAATTTCTCCTGCCTGTGAAAGTGTTGACCTGAGCTATCTGATCTCCCTACAGGAACAAGGCCTGCCTATAGTGCTTTTTGATAGGTTAAGTGATGAGATACAAACACACAAAGTAGGTGCAGATAATTTTAAGGGTGCATACGAGGCAACTGAGCATTTAATCTTGCAAGGTTACAGCAGTATTGCCCACCTAAATACCAATACTAAATTGAGCATTGCAACAGATCGGTTGAACGGCTATAAACAAGCATTGGCCGATAAGGGAATTGAGTTTAGACCCGAACTACTAAGATCCTGCGATTACACTGACTCGCAAACTCTCGCAGACGATTTAGAGGCTGCAATAACATTCTATATGAATTTAAATGATCGTCCGAATGCCATTTTTACGGCAACAGACCAGATTACCACCAGATGCCTGGCTATATTGAGCAAACTTGGCTACAACATTCCGGAAGACATCGCAATAATTGGTTTTACAAATACGGATTTAGCGGAGGCTTTAAACCCTTCATTAAGTACTGTATATCAGCCTGCATTTGAAATCGGTGAGCACGCAGCTAGTAAATTGATTGAGTTAATAGAAAAAAAGCAAAATGACATAGAGTTCGAGACCATCATGTTGCCCACAGAAGTGAACGTTAGAAACTCCACTCGAAAACGTTTGCGTTCTTAGCGCAAAGAACCTTAGCACTTTAAACATTATACCTGTATTATTGTATAAAGTATCCCAATTTAAATGAGGCAAAACCATAACATTTTAGTTTTCGGTGAACTATTGATCAGACTTAGTTCAAAAACTAATGATTTTTTGAACAATGAGCAGGGAGCAACACTGTATCCCGGAGGATCCGAGGCCAACGTAGCTGCATCATTAGCACATTTTGGAAAAACTGTTTCGTATGTTACAGCCGCCCCCGAAAATGCTTTAACATCAAGTGCTCTGAAAGAGTTATCAGATATCTCAGTAAACACGACGAAAGTCCTACAGCAAGGATCACGACTAGGGCTTTACTTTTTACTTTCAGCAAATGGTTTGTCCAATGGTGAAGTGATTTACGACAGAAAGTATTCATCATTTAGCAGTTTAGTAACTGGATCGATAAATTGGGATGAATTAATGAAAGGTCATACTTGGTTTCATTGGTCTGCCCTTACTCCTGCTTTAAATGGTGAACTTGCCCTCGTAATGCTAGAAGCTCTGCAAGCAGCAAATAGAAATGGCCTGAAGATATCAGTAGATTTGAACTATAGAAGCAGGCTCTGGGATTACGGGAAACAACCGATTGAGGTTATGCCTTCCTTAGTCCAATATTGCCATGTCATTATGGGCAACATCTGGGCTGCCGACAAAATGCTGGGTGCAGGCATAGATGAGACGCTGAATAGAAGCACAACTTCATCCCTGTACTTTAAAGTGGCCTGTAATTCTGCAGAGAATATCTTTAAAACATATCCAAATTGTGAACATATAGCCAATACCTTTAGATTTATGGACAACCCAAAACATAACCTTTTTTATGGAACCTATCATACTAAAAACGACAACTTCATTTCGGAAGTATTAGAAACAGAAGAAGTTATTGATCGAATAGGTAGTGGCGACGCTTTTATGGCCGGTTTGATCCATGGTTTAGTAGATGGCTTGCCTGGCAAGCAAATAATCGAACGGGCGACAGCTGCCGGATTTCGAAAATTGTTCGTAAAAGGTGATTTTGGTGATGGTTCTCTTTAAAAAAACAATTATTATGAACTCAAAAATTAACGTACTGGACCAGATCATATCTCATCCTGTAATCCCTGTCTACTATAATGACAATTCAATTACTTGCCTAAACATCATGAGTGCTTGTTATGATGGCGGCATTCGTGTATTTGAATTTACTAATCGTGGAGAAAAGGCACTAGAGAACTTCAAGCTAATGCAAAAAAAGCGTGATGCGGAATATCCCGATCTTCTGCTTGGAATTGGAACCATAAAAACCTCCGATCAAGCCAAAACTTATATTGACCTAAACGCAGATTTTATTGTAAGTCCGATTGTAAATAGAGAACTCGCAGAGGTTACTAAACAGCATGGGGTATTTTGGATTCCAGGATGCATGACTCCTTCAGAGATCGCATTGGCAGAAGAGTTGGGCGCAACTTTAGTAAAGCTCTTTCCTGGAGATGTGCTAGGTATTTCTTTCTTAAAAGCAATTAAGCCCTTGTTTCCAAATCTGAAGTTTATGCCAACAGGCGGCGTGGACATATCGGGGGGAAATATAACGGGCTGGCTTCAGGCTGGCGTTACTGCTTTGGGTTTTGGATCAAAACTCTTCAGTCCACCATCAAAAATTAGTAATGGTAATTGGTTAACCGAAAGATGTAGGCAAATTGGCGACATCGTTATGTCTGGAATTTAAGACGATGCTATTTCTTACTTTGTCTCAAAATAAATATGACAAGCATCGAAGCCACAGACAAACCTGAAATTCCAGGAAATAAGATAAATAAGTAGAGTACGCCACATACGCCTATCAGCGAAAGCACAAATAATGCTCCCTTAACTGGAGATTCCATTTTGAACGCGGCAATTAATGCTAATAAAAAAAAGACAAACGCTAGGCTGTATAAAAACATATACAAAGATCTACTTTCAATGTTAATTTAATATTAAGTATTTCAGCCTGCTATTTACCAAGTTTAATCCTCAAGATAGCAGCATCTTGTTCTCTGACCCTGAACTTTAATAATTTGTATAACTCAACTTCTTTATCTTCAAAGAGTTCTTTTCCTTTATAAAGGTCCTTGGGAAGACCCATTCTATCAAACGGAATATTAAACTGACGGGGTGTTTTCGAATAATTTAGAAGAGCTACGTATAAGAAACCATTGATTGTTCTGTAGAAAACTTCATTTGCATTTTTACCAGTATTTCCTTCTAATGGCATAAAAGCCTTTCCCGATCTTGCGATAGCCAAGAGCTCCTTATTTTGCAGCAAGCTTTCAGCTGGTTTATTCCAATCGCCCGCGACAGAGAAATCGTCACCCGTGATTAATGTACCAGTGATCAATCCTGATGTAAATCTGGCGTTATTACTTCCAGGATCTTCTTCTGAAAACACAACATGGTCTGCATCAATGAAATTGTATAGGTAGGTTTGCCACCAACCGTAGTTTAAGCTATTTAAGGTATATTCTGTATCCTTGATTGTCTTCCAGGCGTCACACGCAATTCTCCTTGTGTGTGCATACCTTCCCGTCGCCATACTTGGTGAAATAGCAGCATAAATAAGCATCTGACCATCCACCCTTTTAACGAGATATTCCATACCAACCCGATACGCCTGCATACCTGTCCTAATTTTCAAATCGTAAAAATGCGTTGACTCCACGGCTGCGTGACCAAGAAAGTCGATCTTAATCATCTTAAAACCACATGCTTTTAGCTTATCAATTACATAGTCAATCCTTCTCTGGGTTCCGGGATGAGTTGGATCTAAGGCCCTTGCTCCATCAAGATCATGATAGCCCTCTCCTACTTTGGTCCACATTTCAGAGAACTTATAAGTGCCTCCCTCTGCCTCCCGGTCGTTCCTAGATTTGAAACCCCAGTCTGTAAAAGGTGCCCAATAAGCCCCAGGCTCTAGCCCTTTACTTTTGCAATAATCAGCAAATTCCTTAAGTTTAGTGAAATCGCCTGTCATGCCGCCTGTAAAGTTATCCCAGAATGAATCCAAATCAATGTATGCAGTTTCTCCGTTTCTAAAATCAGTAAGCTTCTCCGCAAAATAATCAACAACTTTGATGGCCTTTTCATAGCTCAGCTTTTCTTGAATTACCCCCCAGCTGTTCCAGCCAAATGGAACGGGTTTAGCCCAATTGAACACAAAAGGAACCTCCGCAAGTCTGCCTGCCTTTCCATAAGCTTCAAGCCCTATCCTCCAATCGACGAAATAGCCTACGAATATTTTTGGCGACTTTATCAAATCACCTGAAATTGTCGCATGCGGAATTTGGTCTCTGGTAACCTGCTTATCCGAATACCCACCGTACACCCTCAATTCCCTTAGCTGATCACCCTTGCCTTCACTCAGCACTCCTGTCTTCCAAACCATATGTTCTACGGAACCAATAATTAATCCCTTACGACTCGTATTGTCGTAGAATGCACCAACTTCAGCGCTCGCATTTTTAATGTTTGAAAATGTGGATTTTGCATCGTATCTAACGAAGGTGTCGTTATCGAAAGGAACAAAGAGATTCCTATTATCACCTTTCGCATGCAGTATTACGTTGTTGGAGGATAGTGGAGACATGTAATTGCTTTTTATTGCATCCCCTTTCAATAGAACCTCAGTAAAGAAGTATGACAAGTTAGGATAAACATAAAACACCTGCTGCATTTCGGGCAAGCCTTTCTTTCTCAAGAAAAACATATACCTTTTACCGACCCCAAACTGATCATTTAGGGCTTCAATCGTATACGTGTGTACTGTATATTCGTTGCTTTTCAGTACTTGATCCCCACTTTTCACCTCTGCAAAGGCGTCATTTATGATTTGCAGCTTACCTTGATAAAGGTCATATAAACCGGTGGACTGATCGTAGATAATCCTTGAATTTCTTCCGTAGGGCATACTTAGCTGCTTAAATGCAGGCACGCAGCCCATTGATGTTTTAAGCCCCGTTGCAATAATCAGGAGTAAAAAGATACTTCCGGAAAAAGCTTTTATTGATAGATACATATCTACTTCAAATTCTGCTATACTGTAATTGATTCAGCTAATCTTGTCAGGAATCTACAGATCTGTGACTAACTTATACTTGGGTACAAGGGATTTCATAATTACCCATGCGATAAGATATGCTACAGCACAAATAGAAAACATAATGGTGTAGCCTGTTTCAATGTGTCCCAATGCCTTATATTTATCAAACAGGGCCCCTCCAAGTTTGGTAATGAATACCCCTCCCAATCCTCCAACCATCCCACCGATACCCACCACAGATCCGATCGCTTTTTTAGGGAACATATCAGATACAGTCGTGAAAAGATTGGCCGACCAGGCTTGGTGGGCTGATGCACCAATTCCTATAAGGATAACAGGCATCCAAAAACTAATTTGACCCAAAGGCTGCGCTGCCAAGACCACCAAAGGAAAAATAGCAATCACCAACATTGCCTTCATTCTTGCATCATAAGGTGCATAACCATTTTTAATAAAATACATAGGAAACCAACCGCCTCCAACACTACCAATCATGGTCATACTATAGAGAACAACTAAGGGTAACATTATTTGGGTATCTACCATGCCGTACTGGTCTTTCAAATAAGCCGGAAGCCAGAAAAGGAAGAACCACCAAACACCATCGGTCATGAATTTACCCACTACAAAAGCCCAGGTTTGTCTATAATGCAACAACCGGAACCAAGACACTTTTCCGTCGGCATATTCAGACTCTTTTATGGGTTCAATGCCTTCAATTTTTTCATCATTGATATATTCCAGCTCTTCGGCAGACATTCTTTTCTGCTCTTCAGGTTTATCGTAAAACTTGAACCAGAAAATCAGCCACAGTAAGCCCACAGCCCCTATCAATATGAAAGCCGATTCCCAACCCCATTGTTTAGCAATAAATGGAACTGTTAGTGGCGCAAGCACAGCACCCACATTCGTCCCCGAGTTAAATATTCCTGTTGCAAATGATCTTTCTTTTTTGGGAAAGTATTCTGCAGTAGCTTTTATAGCAGCTGGAAAATTTCCTGCCTCTCCAAAGCCAAGAAGAGCCCTTGAGAACATGAACCCCGCAATTGACACAGAGATACTAGCTACGCCGACAAAGCCCATTATTACTGCTATTCCTTCTCCAATAGGGATCGCGAGGGCATGAACGATAGCGCCGGCAGACCAGATCACTATAGCCCAGGCATAGCCCTTCTTCGTGCCTAGCTTATCAACAATACGACCTGCAAAAAGCATGGAAATTGCATATGTAAACTGAAAAACGGAAGCTATATTAGCGTAATCGCTGTTGCTCCATCCAAAAACATCCTCCAGATGTGGCTTCAACAGACTTAAAACTTGTCTATCCAGGTAATTAACGGTAGTTGCAAAAAACAATAGCGCACAGATAGTCCACCTGTAATTGGTTACTTTTTTCCCGATCATTATATTTGGTTTTTATCAGTACTATAGAATCAGCGCCAATCCGGCGATAACCCCATTTTTTGTAATATAACTAAAATATCTTTCCACGGCTAGCTTAAACCCCTCAAAAGCAGTAAGGTCGATTTCCCATAAGCTTTCGTCACTCAAAACAGACCAAACAAAATTCGTTTTGTCAATACCGTTAATGTAATCCAATGAATCGTCAGTAATCTTATATCCAATACCTCCAACTTCTCCTGCAGTCATAAACGTCAGATAAGCCGCAAAACCATATGCAATGTGTTCTGGAACCTTATTGAATCTATTGTAATACTGACTGATAACAGGAATTACCCTGATTTTCAGCTTCATAGTGTATTGGAACGTAATGTTGATCCATTGATGCTTGATAAATGGATTTGAAAACCGATCAAGAACTTTCATAGCAAACTCCTCAGCCTCTTTTGAATTGACTGCATAAGGAATCGCCGGGATAATCTCCTTTTGCATCACATTCTCTATATAGTGCCTCAAGCTTTCGTTAGACATCGCATCTGCAACGGTATCAATTCCTGCCAGAAATGCAATGCCAGAGGCTAGCGTGTGACTCCCATTAAGAAGTCTGACTTTCAGTTCTCTATATATTTCGATATCAGGCTTAACAACAATCCCCTCGTCAACACCTTCAAGGCTAAGTAAATCAGCTACTTTTCGATCACCTTCGATTGCCCATAGTCGGTATGGTTCTGCCATGATCAAGAGATTGTCGGTATACCCAAGCTTTTTTTCCATAGCATTGAGTAGGTATTGGTCTGGTTTACCAGGGACAATTCTGTCCACCAAAGAACTGCAAAAAGTCACATAATCTTCCAGCCATTTAATAAATCTGTCTTCCAGCGAATTATAAGCAATAAGTTCAATAATTATTTTATGTAAAATTTTTCCGTTATCCGGTACTAACTCAGTGGCGATTACAACAAGTCCTGGGGCCTTATCTCCAAGGGCTTTAAACCTTTCATAAAGTACAGCCAACAGCTTCCCAGGATAAGATTCAGGGGTAGACCGATCGATTTTCTCATTTAACAAGACTAGGCCCACTTCTGTAGTATTTGATAAAATAAGTTTTAAGTCTGGGCTTGTAGCAACCTTTAATACTGAATCCCATTCTCCATTTGCATCTAAAACACGACTAATGGCAGAAGATATGATACTCTCTTCAACAACCGCTCCGTCTTCAATTCCCCTAACACAAATCGTGTATAGGTTGTCTTGTTCTACAAAATCGGCCAGCCCTCCTTTACCTGTAGATTTTACAACTACAATGCGTCCATTGAACTTGCCAGCTTTATTGGCTTTATCAATAAAATAATCTGGAAGTCCGCGTAACAGCACTCCAGTTCCAAATTGCAAAACCTTTTCAGGAAGTCCGAAATCGGAAAGCGCAGGAAGATTTATGTTTGCGGACAAGGTGTCGCTTAGGATACTTTTAGATAAAATCATAGAAAATGTTCATACAGTGATAAACAAGTCTACATAATTATACTATAGAATAAACGCAACAACCGGAAATTATTTACGCAATCGTTATCGCTCAGAGCTAACCAAAAAGGTCACTGCTCAAATAACGGTCACCCCTATCACAAGCAATAAAAACGATCAAACCAGAATCAAGCTCCTCGGCAAGTTTTAGGGCGCAAGATAATGCTCCACCACTGCTCATACCAGCGAAGATTCCCTCAGTTTTAGCCATCTTTCTAGCCATTTCAGTTGCTTCCAATTGTGAAACGTCCATCACACGATCGACACGTGATGGGTCAAATATCTTTGGTAGGTAGGCCTCTGGCCATCTTCTGATTCCAGGAATTGAAGATTCAGGAGTCGGCTGGCAGCCCACAATTTGTATCTCATGATTCTTTTCTTTTAGGTACATAGAGTTACCCATGATACTTCCTGTTGTACCCATTGAGCTCACAAAATGCGTTATCTTTCCTTCTGTATCTCTCCATATCTCAGGGCCGGTTGTCTTATAATGAGCCAGATAATTATCCGGATTGGCAAATTGATTCATGAGGTAATACCCATCTTGAGCACCCTTTTCTTCCGCATAATCTCTACACACTTCGATAGATTCAAGCAAAGTAACTTTGGCACCATAAGCTTCCATTGTCAATGTTCGTTCCCTGGTTGAGTTTGACGGCATAACTAACTCTATATCAAGATCATATAAGCTAGCTATCATTGCCAAGGCAATACCCGTGTTTCCGCTAGTCGCTTCAATAAGCTTTGTACCGGTTTTTATGTCGCCACGTTCCATACCAGTTCTGATCATGTTTAACGCAGCTCTGTCTTTAACACTTCCCCCAGGATTGTTTCCCTCAAGCTTAGCAAAAATTTTGACGTTAGTTTTGTTATTTAATCTTTGTATTTCAACGAGTGGCGTATTACCCACAAAATCTATAACACTTCTCATATCCTATCCTATCTTTTTAGTCTCCACTACTTTAATCGTTGATTGATGATAAACTGTTGAATGATTTGGTACACTTTTAGTTAACCAAACATTTCCGCCTATTATACAGGAATCACCAATCAGCGTTTCTCCACCCAAAATTGTTGCTCCGGAATAGATGATAACATGATCCCCGATTGTGGGATGCCGTTTTGTGTTAGCCCTGTCCTTCTCCACACTTAAAGCTCCCAGGGTAACTCCCTGGTATAGCTTTACATGATTGCCTATAACCGTTGTCTCACCTATTACAACACCGGTGCCATGGTCAATGAATAAATGTTCGCCAATAGTAGCTGCCGGGTGAATATCTATTCCTGTAATCGAATGCGCATATTCAGTAAGGATTCGGGGAATGATCGGAATTCCAGCCTTCAAAAGATCGTTCGCGATTCGGTATAAGGCAATGCCTAAAAATCCAGGGTAAACCCTGATCACTTCAAACTCACTTTGAGCCGCGGGGTCTCCAAGGTAAATCGCCGTAATGTCATTGTTCATCTTCCTGTACAACTCTGGTACACCCTCAAAGAATTTTTTAGCAGATGCCTCGTTATCGCAGTTTTCCAACGCATTAGTAGCATTGAAGATCATAATCAATTCCTTTTCCAGTTTTAAAAACAGTCTTTTAATTTCATTTACCGAGTAGTCAGGAGTGGTAAGGCGTTCGGGGTAAAGTAGATTAAGTAGATTGATTACCCAATCAGACACCTCTTCATTGGATGGCACAGCCGCTATTTGATTCTGTTTACGATGTATCTGTTGAAAAAACTCTTCGTTCATGATGGTATAAGTTTAAAAAGCGAAATATGATTTAAAGTTTAATTACGTCAGCAATACGAGCTGCTGGTGAAGTTTTGTGAGTGTGTCCATAGAGCTGAAACAATAACCCGGATGTACACGGGAAGTTTGGATAGTCGTACTTCGCATTGCGGTGAGCCATCTAAATCTCGATACTGCGTCTAACTCTGCAATTGGACCTCCCTTATTTGATCCAGCACATATATTTTGAAAAGCGCTCAGATGTAGTTCCATCTCTTGCAGATCAAACAATGGATTAAACACGGCTAACCTTGAATTGTCAAGATGATAAATCATGTTCAGGGACTTGTGTCTGGCACAATAAAGAATGACTCCGATATTGATAAACTCCTCTCGTTCCACTTGGGGAACCCAACGAATCACTGCGTACTCAAATAAATGTTGCTCTTGCATTGTTGGCTTCGTTTATAAAAGTTTCGGAATTTAAGATGCGTAATTTTAAAAACTGAGCATAGATGTCTCTCATCTCTTCTGCCGTTTCATCCGCTCCTTCCTGATGCAGGAACTCGTCGGGGATTAACGAAACAATCTTGTCAATCTGGTCATCAGTAAGTGTAGCTTTGAAGTCTAAATCAACTTCCTCTAATAACGAAGCTTGCGGAAGCAAAACGTGATCTTTTATCAATACAAATGGCCTAACTGCCTGCTCTTTCCAGTTTCCCATGGAATGATGAAAATACAAGCAAGCGCCATGGTCAATTAACCAAAGGTCTTTATGCCACATTAACATATTAGTATTTCTGGGCGTACGGTCCATATTTGTTAACAAACAATCCAGCCATACAATCTGAGATGCAAGCTTATATGCTACAGTAACAACTGCGGGGTCATAAGTTATTGATCCCGATAAGTAGTGGATTCCCAAGTTCAATCCCACACTCGCTTTTAACAAGTCCTGAATCTCCTCATCAGGTTCTGTCCTCCCAAATGCTTCATCTAATTGGACATAAACGATTTCGGGGATTTTAAAACCAAGCGCACGGGCTATCTCTCCTCCAATAATCTCTGCAATGAGCGCCTTTGTACCTTGTCCGGCACCTCTAAACTTGACAACATAAAGAAATTCATCGTCTGCTTCAGCTATAGCGGGCATAGATCCACCTTCCCTCAAAGGCGTAACGTAGCGAATCACATTAACTGTTCGAAAATTTGAAGGGTCGTGCTTCATGTTTGGAAATTTAGTCCTAATTTCTGAAAAAGCACAAATTTTTGAAAAATATGACTACGCGTTAATCTTATTGTCGCGGCGAAGTTTATTCACGCCAACTCGCTCATGCTTTTTATTTTTGGTTTCCCAAAAATACTTCACCGGAACCCACAACATTCCAAAACACTCACCGTCCTCTTTTCCAAGGTGCTTATGGTGCATTTTGTGAGCCCTCCGAATGGCTTGGAAATACCAGTGATCTGAATTCCGGAACACCTTGAAGCGCTGGTGAATGAAAATATCGTGAACAAAAAAATAGGCCGCTCCATAAATAGTTATCCCAATACCTATATACAAAGCGATCGAGATACCGAAAAATGAACCAAGTGCCAGACAAAGGATACCTGGTATTGCGAAGATCAGGAAAAAGGAATCGTTAAACTCCAAAAAACCTTCCGTATCCTTCTTATGATGATCTCTATGTAATGCCCACAACCATCCATGCATCAGGTATTTATGTGTCAACCAAGCTACTCCCTCCATCACAAAAAAGGTTGCTCCGACAATTAAAAAACCTCTTAGAAATTCTCCCATTACAATAATCGTTTAATACTATGTTGTACTCGTTCAAAACAAATTTTTAACCATTCAGTATATTCATCCTGATTCTCTTGCATATCCCTGGAAAGCGCTTCCATAGATATATATTTAAATGCTGAAACTTCTAACGGATCAGGAATTGGTAAATCATCGCTAACTCCGAAATAAACGTGATCATATTCATTCTCTGCTATTCCGCCTAATAATTGGGCCTTATAAGTAAAATTGAATGCATATTGCAAGTCACATTCCATACCCATCTCTTCCTTAAGCCTACGATGGGCTGCATCCACAGTTTCCTCTCCTAATCTTGGATGGCTACAACAGGTATTGGTCCATTTGCCACCCGAGTGGTACTTATCAATAGCACGTTGCTGAAGTAACAACTCACCCGCTTTATTAAAGATAAAAACTGAAAATGCCCTATGAAGTTTACCATGAACATGGGCGTCCATTTTATCCATAGTTCCCAATACATTGTCTTCAATATCAACAAGGATTACTTGTTCAGTCATTTTGTTAATTTCTTTAGTTCAATTATACTACAATATTTAGAATCAGATAAGTAGCTTAATATTCGACTTTTCAATTCGGTATCTTTAATAGTACTATACCCATTTATCAACTTCGTTTTATCTATAAAAATTTCCTCATCGTACCCTAAAAATCCTGGCAAATTACTTTGAATGGAAAATCTCAAAAACCTAAGTTCCAAGTCTTCAGGATCGCGGACTATTGATTCCTCAATTAAAATTTTTCCATTTCTAAATTTTTCGAGTTTATTAAATGGATTGAATACATGCTTCGCTAGAATCATCTCTGCAACTCCTTTGTAACACAGCAAAACAGGACTGGAGTTATTATCAACCTCCGACAATGCCCTTGAGAACTTCTCCGCTGCTGATTTATTGCTAGCAGCTTCATAGAATAGACTTCTTACTACTTCAACTTTTGGTTCATTTTTAGAAATCATACCCATCAAAATTGTCGTGATAAAAAGGAATTTATTCATATAGCATTCATTTTATAGCGCAGCATGGAGTCAAACATTAAACCAAATTTCTGTCTGTTCGAGATTCTAATCCTCTCAGACATTACCTTTTCCGCATTACATTTTTTTATCTTATTAAAAAGCTCCTTATAATAAATGTAAGCCAGGTAAACTCCACTTCCTGATGTTGAGGGCAACCTCTTGATTCCCTCTAAACCCTCTTTAAAATCCTGCTCGATATCCTGTTCAATTAACATCTTCTCTGCGTTGGTAAACTTCGAGAGATCTAAGTTAGGAAAATAATTGCGACTAAGATTTTGATAATCGGCTTTTAAATCTCTAAGAAAATTAATCTTTTGAAAGGCAGAACCCAGTTTCATTGCAGAATGTCTCAATTTTTCGTAGGCAACGTCATCGCCATTGGTGAATACCCGCAAACACATCAAGCCCACAACCTGAGCAGAACCAAGGATATACTGGTCAAATGTTTCTAAGGTATATTCCGTCCGCTTCAAATCCATTTTCATGCTTTCCAAAAACAGCTCGATCAGTTCCATCTCTATTCCAAATTCGTTTACGACTTGTTGAAAGGAATTTAAAACCGGGTTCAAGCTAATCCCGTGATCAATTGCTTCCAAACAATCAGTCCTAAACTTTTCAAGCAGATACTCTTTGTCGTAATCGTGAAAACTATCAACTATTTCATCTGCTAAACGAACAAAACCATAGATCGAATATATTGGATTACGAAGTTTTTTATTTAAGAAAAGTATGCCAAGAGAAAAGCTGGTACTGTAGCTTTTAGTAGTTAGCTTACTGCAATCGGCAGAAAGCTTATCAAACATTTCTTTCATAAATTAGGCTTTTAAATAGTTAATCAATTGTTTAGCAGCTACATTACCGGATATTATTGAAGGAGGTACTCCCGGTCCGGGCACAGTTAGTTGCCCTGCGTAATATAAATTGGGGATCTTTTTATTGCGAATCGATGGTTTTAGATTTGCCGTTTGCATTAGCGTATTAGCTAAACCATAGGCATTTCCTTTGTAAGAATTATAATCTACCTTAAAGTCTTCAACGCAGTAACTCTTATTATAGTCAATATTGTTTCTTATATCGTCACCCGTATATTTTTCTAACCTATCCATAATCATATCGAAGTACTTTACACGCAAAGCTTCAGTGTCTTCAAGATCAGTAGCCAGTGGCATCAAAAGAAAAAGGTTTTCATGACCTTCTGGAGCAACACTATCGTCAGTTTTCGAAGGACAACATACATAAAATAGTGGTTTAGCAGGCCATTTCGGATCCTTATAAATCTCTATAGCATGCAGTTTCAAATCCTCGTCGAAAAATAGGGTATGGTGCTTCAAACGGTCTACTTTTTTGGTCACTCCAATATAGAAAATCAAACATGAAGGTGCAAGTACTCTCTTATCCCAATATTTTTCTTCGTAATTGTTAGTTCCTGTTAGCAATAGCTCCTTTTCAATGTGGTGATAATCTGCGGATGCAATAACACCGTCAAAGCTTTTCTTAAACGTATCAAATCCTAATTCTACAGCGGAATTACCTGATTGCCTGATTGAAGCTATTGGCGATCCAAGATGAAATTTCACACCTTGCTCTTCTGCTACGCTTTTCATTCCTTCTATTACCTTCCCAAATCCTCCTTTCGGATACCAAGTACCGAGTTTTAGACCCGCATAATTCATAAGGCTGTAAAGTGCCGGTGTATCTTCAGGCATGGCGCCGAGAAATAAAACCGGAAACTCCATAAGTGCGATGAGCTTTGGATGGCTAAAAAACTTTCTAACGTGCTTACTAAATGAAGTGAATACCTGCAGTTTGAAAACTCCTTTAATAAGGTCGGCATCCAAAAATTCAAATATCGACAGACCGGGTTTATAAACTAGCTTCTCGATTCCTACCTTATATTTAAAAGCAGCCTCAGCTAAGAAGACCTTTAATCGCTCAGCGCTACCAGTTTCGATACTTTCGAAAACGGAACACAGTGCATCAAAATCTGCTGGAATATCCAATACGTCATCCATTCCATAGACCACGGTAAAACCAGGGTCCAACAATTCTAGCTCATAAAAATCTGAGGGCTTATGACCAAAATCGCTGAAAAACTTATCAAACACATCAGGCATCCAATACCAACTTGGGCCCATATCAAAGGTATATCCATTGTCGGTTTCTAATTGCCTGGCTCTTCCACCAACCTGCTCGTTTTTTTCATAGAGGTCGACCTCAAAACCACCCTGAGCTAGATACGCAGCAGCACTTATCCCAGCAAATCCAGCACCGATAACTGCCGTTTTTTTTATCTTTTTTTTATCATTAATTACCATTTTCCGATGTTATCATTTGCTTCTCCAAGTCGTCTATAGACTTCATCAATCTTAAATTACCTTCCATTACTGCATCGCCCAATACCATTGAATTACCCGCTACATGAATGATCTGATCAGGAAAAGCCAATGATAGCTCGGCCAGATAATCAGGGGCTGAATTTATTATCCGACTTCTTACCATAAATAATAAGAGGTGATCTACTTTCACATTTGTCGTAACATCTTTTATAGAATCAATTGGCACCTTTGCACCTAGGTAAATCACTTTGTTGCCTGACAACTTCAAGAGATAATTAGCGAAGAGCAGTCCAATATCATGGTCTTCATCATCCGGCAGGAACAGTACCCATGTTGCTTTAACAGCCACATTTTGTTTGATCTCACTAGTGGCAACGGAAATCTTTTGCCGGATGATATTAGACAAAAAATGTTCCTGTGCAGGACATATATTGTCGCTTCGCCACATCAAACCAAGTCTCATAAGTAGCGGGTACATGATGTTAATATACGACATTTTGAGACCATACTCATCAATGGCGAGCGAAATCAATCGATCAAATTCTATTTCATTGTAAGCCAGGCCTACACTAAGCAGTTGAGAGATATAGTATTCATACTTTGCAATCGGTGATGCTACCTGGTCTAGCTCCTTATCAAGCAGCGTTTTCATTTCAAGCTCCGTTAGCGAGCATACGCGAGAGATCTTTAAACCAGACTGGCTTAAACTTACAATATTCAATAAACGTCTGAGCTGATTATCGTCATAGAAACGGGTATTACCAGCAGACCTCCTTGGTACGAGCGCATTATATCGGCGTTCCCACATCCTGATGGTATGGGATTGAATGCCCGAAAGCTGTTCAAGATCTGATATTGAATACGTCATTGATTGTCTAAATATTTTAATATAAATCTAGACAAACATATCAAAGATTAGGATGTTTTCCTAGTTACTTGAACAAAATAAGAAAATGCCCGAAGGTCCGTCTATACGCATATTAAAAGAAAAACTGGAACACCTTCATATCAAAGGACATACAATCCTGGAGACTGCTGGTAATGCCCAAATTAACTATGACAAAATCAATCATAAAAAGATTGTTACATTCAAAACATGGGGCAAGCATTTCCTGATTTGCCTGGAAGATAGTACCATTCGCATCCATTTGATGATGTTCGGCACCTACCTCATCAACGATCGTAAAACCACCCCATTAAAATTAAGGCTATCCTTTGATGATACAGAACTCAACTTCTATACCTGCGTGGTAAAACTAATCGAAGGGGATTTAGATAAATTTTATGACTGGTCAGCGGATATTATGTCAGACACTTGGAGCACGCCTAAAGCAGTAAAAAAACTGAGAGAATACCCTGATCGCTTAATCTGCGACTTACTATTGGAACAGGACATTTTTGCAGGCGTAGGGAATATCATAAAGAATGAAGCACTATATAAAGCTAGAATTCATCCGGCTAGTGTAATAAGCAAAATCCCTCCTGCTAAACTAAATTTAATTATCAAAGAAGCACGAGATTACAGTTTCGATTTCTTCAAATGGCGAAAGGAAGAAACGCTCAGCAAACATTGGGAAGTTTACACCAAAAAAAGGTGCCCATTAGAACACGATATTAAAAAGATCAACCTTGGTAAAAATAAACGGAGATCATTTATTTGCGAAACTTGTCAAAAGCTTTACAACTAGTACAGCTTTGTAGAATCAGTCATGAACACCCTGATGACTTGCATATATTCCCCGCCTTTGGCATCCTTATACTTTAAATTTACGTAGAAAGCACGATACACTGAAACCAGGAACTCCTCAAGCCGTTCCACTTTTGATTTATTAGTAATCCCCAGAATTGTTGATCGCCATTTATCATTTCTAAAGTCCATATCATGCGAATTAGCATACCACACAACCACATCAATTAGCTTATCGGCAGTAGCTTGAATTGCGACCTTTACTCCTTTAGCGCTTACGGAAGAAGTCCATTTGCATATCGGATATGTATGGCGTTGCTCGGCTTACTCTTGCGTAGCGGGTTTTGAAGTAATTTTTCTCAGCCACATACAATTCATCCCATCAGAGGATGTAACATTTCGAAGATGCCCGTATCATACGACACAAATAAAGGACATTTAGCACAACCATGCAAGATTTTGAGAACATCTATAAAACTTATTCGTCACAGATATTCCGGGTATGCATGGGTTACGTGAATGACCAAGACAGGGCAAAAGATCTTGTACAAGAAACGTTCATCGCGGTCTGGAAAAACCTTTCAGGATTTAGAAATGAGTCAAAACTCAGCACCTGGATCTATCGCATAGCAACCAACCATTGCTTGAGAGCATTAGAAAAAGATAAACGGATTACCAAGGTTGAAATGCCGGAGAATATCGCTGCGATTGAGGAAGAATCTGCCGAAGAAAAGCTTGCGTTTCTCTATAGTGCAATTGCTGAACTTGCAGAAATGGAAAGGATCATTATCTCATTAGAACTTGAGGGACTACCACAGGCACAGATCGCTGAGATCACTGGACTGGAAGCTGGAAACATCAGGGTAAAAATCCACCGAATAAAAGAAAAACTTGCTATTAAATTTAGGGAACATGGAAGATTTGAATAACCTCCAAACATTATGGCAATCCGCCAGGCCATCAAACTTGCCAGACGGAGATAAAATACAAAAAAACATTAAAAGATTCCGCTGGATAAAATTGCGGAACAAGGTCTTTTCTGTGACGGTATCTGTTTTGGTAATCTTGGCATCCTTAGCCCTATTGGCGACGGATAAAGATCTATTAATGAGCACAAAAATTGCATTGGCGTGTAATATCGCTGCCTGTGCGATACTGGTAATAACTAATTTGCGATCGATGAAGAGGTTTACCAAGCTTAAAGACTTCAGTAATCTGGAATTCCTTCAGTTTTTGCATCAAACACGTCGGAACCAGGCCTACTATCATAAACGAACAGAAGTAGCAGGTCTTATTTTAATTACAATCTCTTCCGTATTGTTTCCTTACGAATTTACTGTCCACAGCATTGTACTTACCATTATAACTTACGTGATTGTTTTGAGTTGGATAATGACTCTTTGGTTCTACATCAGGCCAAGAAGTTTCAGTAAGCATTCGCGAAAGTTGAGCGCTGAACTGACACACTTTGAAAACATTATAAAACAAACACGTTAAAAATGGTCAAACAAGTAAAGAAGCAATCCGCAATGCTAATCGGCTTTGGCCTGTTGATTGCCGCATTAACATCCATGTGGAACCATATTCATCCCTTATCTGATCTACTAATAGGTGGCCTAGCAGGTATTGAACTAGGTATGGAAACGCTTGGCATCTGTGTACTTTTATACGATTCCAGTTCAAAACCCTAGATTGGTAATATCTTGAAATTTCTAATAATGTATTTGCGTCTTGAAATGAAGTATAAAATGCCAGCGATCCAATTAACAAACAAGAATCCCGCAACCCACATCACCTTTTCTGACGTTTTAATACGATCACTAGAGATGATTTCAATTAACACCAGAATAATGTAAGTTAGTGTTGAAATCCAGGCGATTGTTGAAAGCAATAGAACTGGAGACTGGATGTGCATAATCTTCAAGACTAAATAAGTAAGAACGGAAACCAGTGATGTACCAAAAGCGATTTTGATTAAGAGATCTTTGTTCATATCGTTATCATATATAAACTAAACTACTAAATTTATCTTTAATAAGAGAGCCCCCTAAAAGGAGGCTCTTTTGTGGAGTAAACTCTTAGATTGAAACTATTACTCAACAATCAGTGTACCTTTCATCAGGGTATAATGACCTGGGAAAGAGCAAATGAATGTATAGGTGCCTTTCTCTGCGATAGTAAATGTGATGGTATCTTCTTCGCCACCACCCAAAAGTTTCGTATGTGCGATGATTGAACCTTCCTCTGATTTGGGGATGTATTGGTTGTCTTTCGCCTCAAGCGCTTTAGCTGCAAATGAATCAACATCAGTTCCTGGTTTCAGGATCACAACATTGTGCCCCATTGCGGTGATGGGAAATTTACCAGTATGCTTTAAAGTTAGTTTAATTGGCTGCCCGGCAGTTGCTTTAAGCGCTGTCAAATTGTATTTCATTTGATCGCTAGCTTCTAAATTTAAAACGGTCTCTGTCACAGGCGCAGCTGTAACAATAGAAGTGTCTGCAGAAGAAACAGTCGCTGAATCTGCAGTAGTTGTAGTTTTTTGATCATTTCCGCATGATGCAAGTGTAGCTGCAGCAAATAGGAATGAAAGGATTTTGAATGATGTTTTCATATGTTTAAGGTATGTTTTTTTGTCTTGCGACGTTTATAGGATACAAAGCTAGGTAATTTTATTTGACTGCGTTGGACTTTCACTTTTTCTTTCTTTTCCCCCACCATATTAAAAATCCAGAAATAGGAAGTGAAGCACAGAGAACACCGGTTTGTTCTAATATGGGGTGTGTAAAGAAAGTTTTAGTGTTTGTGGCGTTGTGTTATCCCAACTTAGTATGTTGAGAGCCAGTAAGCTTCCTTCAGTAAGATTCATAACTATTTTTCTGCTACGATTTTGTATAATGCCCCTTTACCAGATTCCAGCATTGCTGTTATCAGGTATAGTTCTCCAGCTTGATCTTCACCGAAGCTGGTGATTTGCCAATATCCAGCATCTTTGGAGATAGAAAGCTTTTCTCTTAACCACTGTGGCTTTTTGGTATCGGTCAATGTCCATAGCGGACCCATCCAGTCGGCAAACAAATATTTACCAACCAAGGCTGGGATTTTCTTTCCACGGTATACAAAGCCACCTGTGATGCTAATTCCTTCCTTGTGCGCGTAATCAGTTATTGGCTCAATTGGATTCTTTGGAGTGGGATCTCCATTGAACTTGCTGTTCTCGTGCAACCCTTCTCTAACTCTCCAACCGTAGTTGCCACCTTTAGTAATGATGTCCACTTCCTCCCAGGCATTCTGACCTACATCTCCCGTGAATAATCTTCCATTCACTTTATCGAAACTAATCCGCCATGGGTTACGTAAACCGTAGGCATAGATTTCTGCCTTCGTGTTTTCCCGACCGACAAAAGGATTGTCTTTGGGTATCACGTAGGGAGCAGTATTCACATCAATTCTCAGAATTTTACCTAGTAGCGTGTTCAGATTTTGTCCATTACCAATATCCCCATGACGATCATCACCTCCACCGCCATCTCCTACGGCAATGTATAAAAAGCCATCTGGACCGAACTTAATATCGCCACCATTATGGTTAGCTTGTGGTTCATCAAACTCCAATACTACTTTGCCGCTTTTCATATCGGTAAGATCCGGGTTTTGGCCTGATGCGGTAAACTCCTTTACAATGCTGTGATGGTCTACACCTGCGGTCTTAGAAATTCTTGAACTATAATAAATATAGTACTTGTGGTTTTTAGCATAATTGGGATGAAAAGCCAATCCAAGCAAGCCGCGTTCATCTGAGCCTTCTCGTTTTAGTACATCCTCTTTGATATCTAAAAATGGTGTTGGGAGCAGTGCTCCTTTTTTGATGATCCGAATTCGTCCCTCCTGCTCGCAAATAAATAACCTGCCAGATTGATCTTTTGGCTCAGCAAAAGAGGTTAAGCTCGCCAAATTATCAGTAATCAGTTGGACCTTAAGTTTTACCGGCGAGTTGCTTACCTGGCCGCAGGCAACTGTAAGGACTGAAAGCAGTGAAAGTATTGTAGCAGTGGTAAAGATTGATTTATTCATAGTAAAGGTTTAACAAAAAATATACTAAGATTGTTCAGTTGCCAATCGCATTTAATATTTAGCCAATAGGGTTAAAAAGCCATGGCTTGAACTTGATTTAAAAAACGAAAAAGAATTTAACACCATTGTGGTGGCAGAGCAAAAGGCAAATATTAAAAGTTACAAGCTTGATTATTAGGATAAGGCTGCCTGAAAAGAAATTTTAAGGGAGAGAAAGAGATAGCCCCCAGACTATCTCTTTGTTAATAATTAAAGTGTTGCAAGGTCAATTACAAAACGATAGCGTACGTCACCTTTTACCATGCGCTCATATGCTGTCTGAATGTCCTTGATGTCAATCATTTCAATTTCTGAAACAATGTTATGCTCTGCACAGAAATCAAGCATCTCCTGAGTTTCGGCGATACCTCCGATGCCAGAGCCTGCTAAACTTTTTCGTCCGCCAAGTAAGCTAAACGCAGATATAGCGGCTGGTTTAGGTGGCGCACCAACACAAATATGGACTCCATCAGTCTTTAAAAGACCCAAGTACATATTTATATCATGCTCAGCAGATACCGTGTCCAGAATAAAATCAAAGGATCCCCTTGCAGCTTTCAGCTGGGCTGCGTCTTTAGTTACTACAAAATGATGTGCACCCAACTTCTTAGCATCTTCTTCTTTATCTGGCGAGGTACTCAAAACGGTAACCTCAGCGCCAAACGCTACACCAAATTTTACTGCCATGTGCCCAAGACCGCCTAATCCAAGAACGGCAAGCTTATGGCCTTTTCCTACTTTCCAATGTCTCAGCGGAGAGTAAGTTGTGATACCTGCGCACAATAGCGGAGCTACCGCGGCTAGGTCTAATTTATCAGAGATGTGCAGTACAAACTCTTCTCTTACTACGATGGTTTTGGAATAACCACCATAAGTAGGCGACGAACCGTCACGTTCCATACTGTTGTAAGTGCCGGTATTACCCTCTAAACAATACTGCTCAAGGTCTTTTTTACAGTTCTCGCAAGTTTGACAAGAGTCTACCATACACCCAGTACCTGCAAGATCTCCAACTTTAAAGTTCTTTACATTGTTACCTACTTTGACAACGCGACCAACGATCTCGTGCCCTGGTACCATCGGAAAAATCCCTGGAAACCAGTCATTATTAACTTGATGTAAGTCGGAATGGCAAACCCCACAGAATAGAATATCAAACTGCACATCACTTGGGCCAACTTCACGACGTTCAAAACCCCATGCTTCTAAATCTACACCGGGAGTTTGTGCTGCGAATCCTTTAGTTGCTATCATATAATTTTGTTTTTTATGTTTTAAGTATGGCGCAAAAGTAAGTAATCGGAAATATGCTATGTTAACCAGATTGTAAAGTTGCTGCAATATTGTGTAACATTTCTCTAAACCTTTATAATCAAAGAATGTTTACTTTTTGTACTAAAAAATATGTGACTATGGAAAAGATCAAAACTACAGGGTATGGAGCTTCCGGATCTCTGATTGGCGGCAAAACTTTAGAGCCAATGGAATTTGAAAGGGAACAGCCAAAGACTGATGAGGTACTTATTGATGTACTCTATTGCGGAGTGTGTCATTCTGATTTACACCAGATAAACAACGACTGGAAAAACACAACTTACCCTTGCGTACCAGGACATGAGATCATAGGTCGTGTGCTGACCATAGGTTCTGGTGTATCCAAATTTAAAGTTGGCGATATTGTAGGTGTAGGATGCATGATAGACTCTTGTAAACATTGCAAGCCATGTATGGAGGGAGAAGAGCAATTCTGCGAAGGACCAGTTGGGCAGACCATGACATACAATGGCTATTGGAAGCCAGATGGTACAGGCTTCAACACTTATGGTGGTTATGCTACAAATATTGTTGCTCAGGAGAAGTTTGTCATGAGCATTCCTGAAAGTTTGGATATCAAAGCTGCTGCTCCAATTCTCTGCGCCGGTGTAACGACTTATTCACCTTTAAAGCATTTTGGAGTTAAGGCTGGTCACAAAGTTGGCGTTATTGGAATCGGTGGTCTGGGACATATGGCTGTTAAAATAGCAAAGGCGATGGGCGCAAGTGTCACCGCGATTACGCGTGATGAATCTAAGAGAGAAGATGCGCTTGCTTTAGGAGCTGATGAAGTATTGATTTCCGGAGATGAAGAGGCAATGGAAGCACACGCTACTACATTCGACTTCCTGCTATGTACCATCCCTTATCCATTTGATGTAAATGAATACATTCCGCTAATTAGGCGACGCGGTGCGATGGTTACAGTCGGGTTGCTTGGTCCTTATAAAAGCGCCACTAACAATATGGAGGTAGCAAAAATGAGTAGTACTTTAGGTGCATCAATAATTGGTGGAACTGTAGAAACACAAGAAGTCTTGGAATTCTGTGCAAAACATAATATTCTACCTGAAGTTGAAATGATTGACATCAAAGATATAAATGATGCTTTAGCTAAAGTAAAGGATGAAGAAGTGCGTTTCCGTTACGTAATTGATATGGCTTCTTTAAAAAATTAAGTATTAAAATCACTACTGTCCTGTAAAAACCGGTTATAAAAAAACAGGTGTTTTAAATAGGTTTGAGGCTCATTTTAGGTTTGTTTGGAAAAAGAACCCCTTACCCATCAAAAATAGAGACTTGCACGGTTATTTTTTGAAGGTTTTTTAGCCGCCATTCTTTTTCAGATCTTTGAATCAACTCGGTGAGTTATGCTTTCCCGTTAACTTTTACCGGACGGTAATGATTAAGAATGAAATAATTGCGGCTGTCAACAACAAGAAAAAATAAGGCCTTTATTAGAATTAAATACAAAAATCGTAATGATCAGCTTTCACGCAGAACTTTAAAAAACTTTAAAATTATAACAGTGAAAGAGGATAGTATGGATGTTTCTTATTTAGTTGGATTCTGCCAATCTTATATCTGCTTAAAATAACCCGTGTCTATCTTAGATAGCCTTTCCGAAATAGAACTTCGTCGTACGCTTTCATCTTTATCAAGATTGAAAAGCGTTTTGAATACAGCATAATTGAAGGTATCTTTCAATGTTCGCTGACTAAGTTTCTCGTTGTCCAAAATGCCATAGAGCAGTAAATAAAACATCTTTCTTCCGTACAATACCTTTGCGTAATAGTCGATTTTGGTGGTCAGCGACAAATTTGCTATCAATGCTTCGGGAATGAACCCTAATAGGTTTTTGACGTTTATTTCATGATCCTTAAACACTACCACATCTTATCGATTGTCAGCCATTAAGATAACGATTGAATATGATAAAAACAAATTAAATAATTGATAATAAGGTAATTAATTAACAAAGACAAGACCTATAAAAACAAAAAAAGTCGGAAGAAAAATCTTCCGACCATGACTGGACAAAACCCCTGGATCTCCAATAAAAAGAAAGAAGGCATTTTTGAAAACCTGATGAAAAGAATGATCGTAAACCCGCCTTATATCTATAAAATGATTATCAACTAAACCCCTATTTCAAATAATTTATTTAAAATTTATTTAAACAATCCGTGATACATCATGTTTAATATCTAAATAAATATCGATATAAAATGGAAAACATCGTAGAAATTGCATCAGGTAACAAAGACTTTAGTACGCTAGTTGCTGCCGTTGTGGCTGCAGGTTTATCGGAAACGCTTAGCGGAAAAGGTCCGTTTACAGTATTTGCACCGACTAACGAAGCATTTGCAAAGTTACCTGCGGGTACAGTGGAAGAACTTCTAAAGCCTGAAAACAAGGAAAAACTTGCTTCAATTCTTACTTACCATGTAGTAGCAGGTAAAGTAATGTCCAAAGACTTGTCTAACGGACAAAAAGCTAAAACTGTTAACGGTCAAGAGATAACAGTTGCAATTGGAGACGGTGTTAAAATTGAAAATGCAACAGTAACAACAGCTGACCTTGAAGCTTCAAATGGGGTTATTCACGTGATTGATTCCGTGATTATGCCTAAGTAGTAGTATTGAATATCCATGCGTGTCCGTTTAATGAACGATACGCATGGTATTTATTTTATAGATATACCCTCAATGTAACGCTTACAAAAGATGACGTTGTTGGTTATTTAGTAAAAAATCATTACTGTCCGGTAAAAAGTCAGTTTTAGTAAAAATAGGTGATTTTGATCTAACGGAGTTTATGTTATTCCATGGGATTATAACTGATCTCCCAGTAATTATGCTCCGGATCAGTTATGATTCCTGAATAACCTCCCCAAAATACTTGTGAAGGTTTCCTGATTATATTGACTTCCTTAATTTCTAAAGCCATAAAAACCTCATCAGTTTCTTTTAAAGAGTTTGTATTTATTGTAAAATAGGTTTTCGGAAGTGCGTTTCCAGCTTTGTCTTGTCTACCTAGATATTCTGAATGTTGTTGTTGCTGGTAAATGGTGAAAGCTAATCCGTTTTTTAGTCGGAATGTAACAAGCTGTTCTGATTCTGCTTGAACCTGCCAACCGAAAGTTTTGATATAAAAACTCTTTAACAGGTCAAGGTCTTTTGCAGCAATGGTTATGGCATTTATTTGAGCTCTCATAAAAGGGAATGATTTACTAGTTCAAACATAATAAATTCATCCGGAATAATGCTGTGCAGGAAACATCCTCAAATAAAAAATGCGCTTTACAAGTATATTTTACAAGGCTGATGATACGCCGAAACGTAAGTAAGCATACTTATTGCGATAGTAGATGTTATAAGGATCTTCACCATAATAGCCTGCAGCTGCCATAAGGAAAGATTTGTGCATAAATGGAAAACTGTAGTGGAACGATGACTCCGTATTAAGTCGTTTTTTGACGGAGGCTATTTTATATTCTGCCATCATATTTATCGCATAAGATAACCCAGCATTTAATCTCCAGGTTTCTCGTTTATAAACAAATTTTCTAATTGAAACCGTATAATTGAGCCTTGTAAATCCGTAATCATATTCGAGGGCCTTTTCATAATCAAACCAACGGTGCCATTCAAATCCGGCTTCGTTATTAAATTGGTAGAAACTACGAACATTTAGGGCCCTTCTGGTGCCGAAATGAAAACTTGCTGTCAAATAGTTGGTGCTAAAGTTTCCAGTCCTTGTATTTATACTGCCGTCAGGGTTGAGTGCCTCCCCATCCTGACCATTTGAATGATGAGTGAACCGAAACGATGCATATTTATAGTCCTCTTTATCTATGTTAATCTGGTAATAGAATATGCCTCCCAACTTTAAGCTCGGTGTTCTTACTCCGGCAGATCGCTCATCGATTACTTTTACGATAAATTCAGGTATGAGCGCAAATGCAAATCGCGAGTGTGTTGGAGCAAGCAGAAAGTAAGATGTAGTGAGCTTGCCTATGAGTACAAATTTGATCGGTGCGCCCAGTTCCCCCTTTGGCGAGGTATATGACATATCTCTATTTGCCTTGTAGATGGGTAAAAAACTAATTATTGAATCTCCCTGCTTGAGATCGACGGCTTTAATTGACCCAATACTGGATTTTTGTGCATATAGTATTTGAGGTAGCAAAAGCAACAATACCATATGCAAGCAGTTTATTCTCATGAATTCGTGTTCTTCAAGAAGCCTAATCAATCCAAATTTTTTACTTTAGTGATTAATTTGCTAATCGATTTGACATTTCAGTATAGCTGTCTTTGAGGCTTATCATTCTTCCACTATTTGTATCTTCCCTACGAATCTTCATGAATTTCTTAGTGGAAAAAAGACTACTAATTATACCACCCAGTGCGATTCCCGCAAGAAGAGCTACCGCAAGTTTGCCATTATGCTTTGTTTCCTGAGCAAATAAATTTGCGACAGTAAAGTAATTTTTTTCATTCTCAGATTTACCCTTTGGAAGATATGTCATATTAGTACATTTTATGATTAGATAACAATGATTATTTGAAAAGGTTCCTAAGTAAATCTATAAAATTTGTTACCTACAAATAATTGTTGAACCATATACATATATACTATTATCGTAACTCTTTGCCTCCTATGGGCTAGATTGGGCGAAGGAAGTATTTCAAACAGATAACACCGGTAAACAATTTAATTGTATATTATAATGTCCAGTCAGGACGCTCAAAATGACAAGTGTATCCATAAGGATTTTTCTGCAGATAGTTCTGATGCTCCTCTTCTGCATTCCAGAAATCAACTTCTGGAATTATTTCCGTTATTATTCTACCTGGCCATTTACCAGAAGCCTCCATAGCTGCAATTAATTCTTTGGCGGTCTCATGCTGCTTTTCATTAGAATAAAAAATAGCGGACCGATAGGATGTACCTAAATCATTCCCTTGTCTGTTGCGCGTGGTAGGATCATGAATCTGGAAAAAATATTCTAATAACTTGCGGTAAGACAACTGCTCAGGATCAAATGTAATCTCAATACCTTCAGCGTGATTACCGTGATTTCTATACGTCGCATTAGGAACTTCTCCTCCTGTATATCCTACAACAGTAGATTTTACTCCAGGGTAATGGCGAAATAGTTCTTCAACTCCCCAAAAACAACCTCCTGCTAAAATGGCTTTCTCAGTACTCATATCAGTTTTAATTATTCCTCAAAGTTAGCATTTTGCTGCCGACAAAATATGGCCAATTGCCTGCTATTTGTAAAATCTTACATCAGCCATATTGCGTATTTTTGGTAACTAATACAATATACCTCCCAAGTTCGGAAAGCAATTTAAATGTTCTCAAACAAAGAACTATCAAAGCTGTTAGATAGAATAAAAAAAAACTAACTATGAAAGCTACAACAGTATTAAATGAACTAATCGAAATCAATAATGACCGCTTTGAAGGATTCCAGAAAGTAACTGCTGATATCAAAGACGAAAACATTGACTTGAAGGAAATCTTTCAGGAATACAGCTCACAAAGTCATAAATTCAGTCAGGAGTTAACCGCCCTTGTTGCTGCTGGCGGGAATGACGTTGAAACTGGAAATAGCATTGCTGGAACTATACACAGAGCATGGATTGACGTGAAGGCTTTGTTCGGTGGTGACGATCGCGAAAGCATCTTAAATGAAGCTGAACGCGGAGAAGATGCTATTAAAGCAGCCTATAAATTAGCCATTGAAAGCGGCGATTTAAGTGGCGACGCGCTTGCAACAGTAAGTAGCCAGGCCGATTCGATTAAAACCGCACATGATATAATCAAAGGGTTAAGAGACGCAGCGAAGATCTAATTAAAACCACGTTAATTCTAAAGAGCCATCTAAAAATGACTCTTTTTTTTACTTAAGAAATAATACCATTTATCTACATCCATTATCGAGGATAAGGAAAGAGTTAGCCCGAGAAAGTTAGTTCGCATTTCTTGCCCTATGACAAGTGGAATTATTGACAAATACGCTAGGTTTGATATACCAAAACTAGACATTATGAAACTTAACCCTTATCTAAACTTCAATGGAAATGCAAAAGAAGTATTTCAGTTTTATCAATCAGTACTTGGCGGGGAACTGTTAATCCAGAAAATGAGTGATTCTCCTGGTACAGAAAATTTGTCTGAAGAGGAGAGAGAAATGATGATGCATATTTCGTTACCGATTGGCGATGGACAATTCCTAATGGCCTCAGACTGCTTACAATCTCAAGGCCATATCTTATCTTTTGGCAATAACAATTATATTTCTGTTTCACCGGATAGTCGTGATGAGGCTAGTAGGATCTTCAGTGGACTATCTGAAGGTGGCGTAGTAGAAATGCCGTTAGAAGATATGTTTTGGGGCGATTATTTTGGCTCTTTCACAGACAAGTTTGGAGTATCTTGGATGATTAATTTCAATAGTAAATTATAGATTTCAAAACATGAAAAGTTCAATATATCCTTGCATTTGGTTTGATGGCAATGCACAACAGGCTGCTGAGACTTATTGCTCAGCATTTGAAAATTCAAGCATACAATCATCTAATCCAATGGTTGTTATCTTTGAAATCATGGGGAAAAAATTTATGGGTTTAAATGGTGGCTCCCACTATAAACCAAACCCTTCAATATCCTTTTTTACCATCTGTGCTTCCAAAGACCAACTTGATGCAGCCTGGAATCTTCTACTAAAAGATGGGCGAGAATTAATGCCACTTAACAGTTATCCATGGAGCGATCATTATGGATGGCTGGAGGATAAATATGGAGTGTCGTGGCAACTCACGCTAGGTTTGCAATCAGAAAAAAAACAACCTGATATTTTTCCTAGTTTGCTTTTTACAGGGGAACAAAATGGTAAAGCAGAAGAAGCCATTAACTTTTATACCTCACTTTTTGAAAATTCGAAAGTGGAGGTAATCTCAAAATACCAATCTGGTGAACAGGATATCGAAGACAATATTAAGTATGCGCAGTTTACGCTAGACGGACAACGTATTTCTGTAATGGACAGCTCGCACAATCATGCTTTTAATTTTAATCAAGGCGTTAGCCTTGTAGTTAACTGTGATACGCAGGAACAAATCGACTATCTTTGGCTAAACCTCACTAAAGGGGGGCATGAAGATAGATGTGGCTGGTGTCAGGATTCTTTTGGCGTAAGCTGGCAGATTGTACCGACCATCCTTGGCAAACTAATGGCTGATCCACAAAAATCGCCAAAGGTTATGGAAGCATTTATGAAAATGACGAAATTTGACATTCAGGCGCTCAAAGAGGCAGCATTGTAACCTAAAAAATTTAATATGAAAAGCAAGATTCTATTTGTTATTTGCCTGCTATTTGGTTTGATGTTTATAAATGCAGGGCTTAATAAATTTCTTAACTATTTGCCTATGCCCAAAGACCTACCTGAAAGCATGACGAAGGTTATGGGTGCTTTTATGCAGATTAGTTGGTTTTTTCCTTTAGTCGGATTAATTGAGATTATCGGCGGCATTCTGTTTATAATACCCAAATTCAGGGCTTTAGGAGCAATAATTATATTACCAGTAATGGTTGGAATTCTTTTATTGAATATATTCGATGCACCCTCAGGATTGGCTATAGCATTAGTTATGTTTGCTATAAACATCTGGGTAATAATTGAAAACAGAGCTAAGTATATGCCTTTAGTAAGATAATTATTTACCGGTATAATATAATTAAGCCCGGCACCTCCGGCGCCGGGCTTAACAACCTTAAAAACCTTAATAGAAAATCTGTTTATATAAACGCTTGTGTTTCTTCAACAGATGTTAATTCATATAACAATTACTCCCGTGTGACAAACTTTATGTATTTGTTATTTGCCTGCACCCGATTCGTTCTTTCGTGATCTACTTTTCCAAGCTTTTCCACTCTCTGTAACTTTTTTCTTATCCTTATCCCCTATTTTAACTGTCAATTTTCGTCCACGTAGTTCGCTATTATTAAGTGCCACAACTGCTCGTTCGGCACTCTTCAAACTTTTCATTTGAATAAAAGCGTATCCTTTACTTAAACCAGTCTTTGGATCTTCAACAATGTTTAAATTTTCAACAGTTCCGTATTTGGAGAATAGTTCCAATAATAAAATGGGTGTTGTATCTTTAGGAAATCCAACAATAAAAATGCTTGTCATAGTACTTGTCGTGGGTCTTGTCGGTAAAGATAGCTTTTTGATAACTAAGGTATAAGAAATGCCCATGATTAAGCCAAAAACGAATTTTCCCTTCTTCTACATAAATTTCTTTCCGTAGCATCTAATGTGTTCTTCAGGATTTATCTGCGACAAAAAGGATCTCCAAAATCAAAACCTGTAGATGCACCACACATGGAAACGGGTAAATAGCCAATATTTCTAGGAAATTAGTTTTAAGAGTGCTTGATGATAGTGATCCAGTGCCATTTCATTCGTGTCTAAGAACAGGTAAGGCTCAATGAGTTCTAATTCCACTAAGACCAAATCCCCATCAACAACTGCAGCATCGACTCGGGCATATAAACAATCCTTCGCAAATGAGGTAACATAAGCCCTAGCCTTTCCAATTAATTCCTGCGAGGGTTTTTCTTTATGAACCGTTCCTCCAAAGGTAGACTGTACTCTAAAATCGCCGCCCGCCGCCTTTTTTAAAACCGCATGGCTAAACTCAGCTCCAAAAAATAGAAAGGACCATTCACCGACTTCTTCAATTTCTTTAAGAAAAGGTTGGACGATGAAATCTTCGTTCTGTAGCAATTGGTTAACTTTTATAGTATGTTCATTCGCCGTGACGGGAGTCACCTTGAAGGTGTTTTTAGCTCCTCCAGAAACAACTGGCTTCACGATTATTTTATAAGTTTTAAAAGTTTGGAAATAATCAGCCAACTCTACTTTTTGACCTTGAGATAAAAAAATAGTGGGGGTAACTCTAAGTCCGGCTTGTTCGATATCTTTTAAGTAGTGTTTATCTGCGTTCCATTTCAATATCGAGAAGGGATTCAATAACCTAACATTACGTTTCTCCATATCCTCCAGCCAGGAATAGAAGTCGGCGATCAAGTCAAAATAGTCCCAAGGCGATTTTATAATAGCAAGATCATATTTCTCCCAAATAACATCTGGGTCATTCCAGATTTCCTTAGTGACAGCTATCCCCTTAGAATGCAGGAAATCAGTAAGCAAATCATCTTCGTTTGAAACATTGATTGCATGGTAGGCACCTTTATCTTTATAAGTTACAAGGGCAATGTTCATGTTACGTTTTTTGCTCCGAAGGTAAAAAATAAATGACTACAACAGTTCGTTTCAGTGCTTATTCTACAAGCAACTCTAATTATTTGAATTTATAAAGAACGCTACTTTAAACGCTACCTTTTATGCTCAACAATTAACCCCACATATATATCAGAAAAAGATAATATGCGTTAACTTAGTACAAAGAATCACCGTAATGAAACTATTTAATCTCTTACTTACTGCATTGCTACTGACCGTTGGCACATCTTCTTATAGCCAAACTAAAAACGGTGCCCCTCAGATAAATTCTCTTATGATAGATGGGAAGAAATCACCTAGTATTGTCCCATTAAATCCTGGCGAGAAATACCTTATAAAGGTCTCTGTTACCGATCCCGAAGGTGATCAGCTTACAGCTAAGTGGGAACTTTACGCTAAATCCGAACTTTTTGAGGCGGTTGAAAAAAAGAGACAACCAATTGCTATACCAGATATGGTTACAGGATCATTAGAGAACGTTATGCTCGATGTGCCTATGAAACCAGGAACATATAGGTTGGTTTTGACAGTTAGAGACAAATATAAAAACAGCAGCAATTCAGCAATCGAGCTTCGTGTGCTTTAAATGTTAAATTACTGTATTAAAAAAACCTTATCTACTTTGATAAGATCATGGATGTTCTATCTGCTGCTATGATTGCTTCAGTGGCATATGAATCAGATCTTAAGCTCGCAAAATCACCTAGCTTTACATTTTTCATATTACTCGTAATCATTGTGCTGTGTTCAGCACTGCCGTTGAGTTTTAATACCGCATTGTCTTTAATTACCGTATATAAACTTTTCGCTGTTGTTGCGATCTTTGCAGAAGCATTTTGATTGAGGAACAATTGAAGATTCTTCACATCAAAACTATTTCTGGTAACAACCACCGATTGTCCGTATGCCTCTACCCTTTGCAAATCTTTTACCGTAATGTTAAGTGTCACTTGACTAGATTCCGTTGAGTTGATGTAAAGGGTTTGACCTTTACTTAACACTGATGTATTCTTCGAATTATAATTGTATGCTCCAACTACACACTCTTTGTCGCCCTGTGTCAAAACGATTTTTACGTTTCCACTTACCCAAATCCTGTTAAAGCCTGTTGCCAAATAAGCTTTTGTTTCCGTTACAATTGGCTCAGCTGCAAATGTTGTCATTGCCGATGAAGTTAATACTACTGCTGTTAAAGCTACTGCGATTACTGTTTTTGTTAGATTTTTCATGTCTTTATATTTTATGATTTTCTTTGTTTTTCTGTTATTGAGACGTCGTTAGAACAGAAACGTTGCACTAGAAAATCCAATAATATACCAGCTTTAGTAACCTCTAGACAAACGCCAGTAATTTCTCGACGAACGAGGCGATCGGCTTCAAGAAAAGCACAACGGATAAGAAAGGCCAACTGTATTTATAAGGTTTATTTTAGGCTAAAACTGCTGAATGTTGCAGAATGATCAGGCGTTCCCAATACTGTCAACCCAACCCTAAGTGCCCTATCCCATGGCGGTAGGAAGCTACCATCGACAGGCTCCGCATTTATTTTAACAAAAGACTCGTTGCCAATGGCATAATAGAATGTAAACAAATGATTCTGCTGAGCATGTAATTTTAGTTTCACTGGAAATTTCCCGGTAGCTTTTATTGATGGTAAAGAAATGGTTTTAAGAATGCTAATTTCTCCATTTTTAACTTGTTTCAAAAGGACTTTCCCATCATTTACCGATGCGAAGATGATTTGCCTATCATCTCCAATAATAGCTATCCCTGCCTCCGCAGTAGCCTTAATGATCACCGCTTCGGCGGTATAATCTGAATGGTTCACCGACTGGCCTATATAGGCACCTGAAACATCAGGCAGCGCTGAAATCTCCAGATACTTCTTCCCCAAGTTTAATTTAATGTCTTTAAAAATACTCCACTGCCAATAGAGACTCAGGCTTTTCCCAGAAAAATCATCTGATTTTACCACCCTTTTAGCGGTATATTTCTTGTTGTTTTGTTTGAATTTAATCCATCCATCAGTTGTAAACTCAAACTCGATAAGTAGTCCTTGTCTGCCAGCATAAACACTTTCTTCAGCGCTATATCCGTGGTATAAAAAGTAATTTTTCCCATCTTTTTTAACAGGAGTACCATGACCAGGACAAGTCCAATTGTCGGTACTGGCTAAAACTGGATTGTTAGCATATTTTTCCCATGGACCTAAAAGGTTTTTGCTTCGTGCAATTCCAGTTCCGTAATTGCACTTGATACCACAACAGCCTGCAGCAGCATAGATTGCATAAAAATATTCACCATTTTTAACAATTGATACGCCTTCAACGAGCCCGTTCTCCCAAGGTTGATCCCCTCTAAACAGTTCTGTTTTCTTGCCTATCAGCCCAGTACGATCCTCCTTCATCTCCATTGCCCAGATAGGGGTAGGTTTTTGAACGCTATTACCATCTTCTTTCCAAATCATATACAACTTACCATTGTTGTCTCGCATAGGAAAGGCATCGATTGAACCAGCGGGTTGGCACATTAAGGGTCCCAAATCTGTATATATACCGTCTGGTTTATCAGCAACCGCAGCCCCTATACAAAGATTACCGTCTTTCTTATGAGCAGTATAGTACACATAGACTTTACCCTTGTCATAACTTATCTCAGGAGCCCACATATAAAAATCTGCCCATTGGGGCAATACTTTAAAAACTGCACTCTTTTGGGTCCATTTTTTTAAATCTTTAGAATGATAAATTGGAAATGCAGGCATCCAATTGGATGTAGTACCGGCTGCCCAGTAATCTTCTCCAATTTTGACTACCGATGGATCGGGATGATCACCAGGTAAAACGAGTTCTTGTGAATAGGAATTGTTGAAAAAAGATATAAAAAGAAGGAAGATTGTTAGCTTCAAAAGTTTCATCGTTCGTAATTGCTCAAATTGTAAATTCAGACAATTTAATAAAACCATTTTAACAAACTTCCAACTGAACTGACTTTTTTGCTCTCGTTCAATTTTATTAATTACGATATGAATCTCACATCAGTTTCCAAAAGTTAAGAAAATGGATCTAGGGTATGTTCTTACAAATTTTTCATTGTAGCTTCCATAGCTGTATAATTAAATTTCATTTCTTAATGCGTAACTTTTCTGGATCAAAAAAGTGATTTAAAGGGCCATGGCCATCCCCAGTCTTAACGTCCTTTCCATGAGCAATTGCTTGTTGAAGATATATCCTTGCTTTAGAAATAGCATCAATCATAGTCTCTCCTAAAGCCAGGTAAGATGCAATTGCAGAAGAAAGACTGCAGCCGGTACCATGGGTATTATTGGTTTTTATGGCCTTGGAATGAAATACATTATGGTCACCATTTTTATTCAAATAAACATCAAATAAATCCTCCCCCTTCAAATGACCTCCTTTAATAAGCACTGCATTGCTTCCAAAAAGAAGGATTTTTTCAGCAGCCAGCTTCATGTCTTTAACATTTCGGATATCCATGTCTGCCAATATACCTGCTTCATCCAGGTTTGGAGTAACCAATTGAGCAAGCGGAAAAAGCTGTTCCTTCAACACTGAAATCGTATCCTCTCGCATCAATCTATCTCCACTAGTTGCCACCATTACCGGGTCACACACTACTGGGATCATAGGGTATCTTTTCAATAAACAAACAAGTGAATGCGCGAGTTCGGCACTATAAACCATTCCAATTTTGATTGCCAAAGGCTTCATATCTTCAATTACTGCCTCGACTTGTGCGCTGACAATACTAGCGGGAATCGGGTGAATCATGGTCACTCCCATTGTATTTTGCACGGTTACCGCAGTGATCGCTGTGGTTGCAAAACACCCTAAAGCAGATATGGTCTTCAAGTCTCCTTGAATTCCTGCACCTCCCCCGCTGTCTGAACCTGCAATACTCAACACTACCGAATAGACTGAACGATTCATTTGATCAACCAAGTCCATTTTTTAAACTGTAAACTGTTCCGCTGTAATGTGAACTCACAAGTTGAACTGCCATCCGGCTGCGCTGTCCCGTCTGACAAACGAAAACGATTTTTTTATCAGAAGGAAAGGTATGTACCTGCTCCTTTAACTCATGCAAAGGAATGTTTCTTCCACCGATGCTGTTTTCTTCGTACTCATAAGTTTCCCTTACATCAATAATCATCAAGTCCATTTCATCATCCCTCATCCAATTGTCCAGCGTTTGCCGGTTGATTTCAGGTATCGCTGGAAACTGCAGTTCTACAGGAACCTCCACAGGATCTTTTCGCCGAGGAATTTTAAAGTAATGAGTGGTGTTCTGAAGGGCATTGATCGTCATCAATGTACCGGATAACGTTTCCCCTAACTCACAAATTATCTTGATCGCTTCATTAGCCATATACAGTCCTACAATCCCTGGTAAAACACCTATTACGCCGATCTCCGCACAATTTGGAACACTACCTGCAGCCGGAGGTTCAGGAAAAAGGTCCCGATAGTTCGGACCACCGAGATAGTTGAACACAGAGACATAGCCTTCAAACTTAAATATCGAACCAAATACCAGGGTTTTATTCATCTCCACGCAGGTATCATTGACCAAATAGCGAGTTTCAAAATTATCAGAACCATCAATGATCAGCTGATGATCCCCAAAAATACGCATGGCATTATCAGCTGTTAAACGCTCTACAAATACATTAATCTTTACGTGGGGATTTAAACATAAAAGTTTCGACTTAGCAACCTCTGCTTTTAACTTTCCAATATCTTCAGCAGAATACAAGATCTGCCTGTGCAGATTGGTTAAATCAACTTCATCATCATCAATGATCCCTAGTTCTCCAACTCCAGCAGCAGCTAGATATTGAAGAATCGGACAACCCAAACCTCCGGCACCTACGACCAATACCTTTGCAGCTTTCAGTTTTAACTGTCCCCCAATACCGATCTCAGGCAATATCGTTTGCCGGCTGTACCGTTTATTTTCTTCTTTATCCAACATAGCTAAGAAGTTAAACTGTTATCCCAATCTTTCCAGATCGGTTCATAGCCATTTGAGCTGATGATTCTGGCAATCTCAGCCGGACTACGCTCATCACTAATCTCAAACTGCTCCAGCGATTCCGGTTCCACAACGTACCCACCAGGATTAGTTTTAGAGCCTGCACTAATCGCCGTGATGCCCAACTTGATGATGTTGTCTCTGAATAAGGGAGACTCACGGGTAGAAATCGATAGCTCAACTTCTTCATTGAAAAGACGATACGCACAAATCAACTGCACCAATTCCCGATCGCTCATTACTACTTTGGGCTCCAGTCCGCCACTAAAGGGCCTCAATCGAGGAAAAGAAAGGCTGTACTTACTTTGCCAGTATTTTTTCTCCAGGTAACTTAAATGTAAAGCGGTAAAAAACGAGTCGGTACGCCAATCTTCCAGACCTATCAATACTCCCAGTCCCATTTTATGAATCCCCGCCTCACCCAAGCGATCAGGCGTTTCCAATCGGTATTCAAAATTTGACTTCTTCCCTTTCGGATGGTGTTTTTTGTAATCTTCCTGATGGTAGGTCTCCTGATAAACCAACACCGTATTTAATCCATAAGGTATCAGCTGCTGATAATCTTCCACATCGAGCGGCTGCACCTCCATCGATATCTGCGCAAAATGTGGTCTGATCAACTCCAGCACCTTCTTAAAGTAATCAACATGGACGGTTTGGTTGGCTTCACCTGTCACCAGCAAAACGTGTTCATACCCCATTTGTTTGATAGCAGCCACTTCCTGCATGATCTCTACGGAAGAAAGTGTTTTACGCCTCACCTTATTATCGTAGCTGAAGCCACAATAGGTACAGATATTATTGCATTCATTGGAGAGGTACAAGGGCACATACATCTGAACCACATTGCCAAAGCGTTTAGTGGTTAAGCGCTGACTAATACTCGCCATTTGCTCCAGGTAGCCAGAGGCAGCCGGAGAAATCAGTGCCTTGAAGTCTTCCAGTGTTCGATTTTGAGTATTAAGCGCCATCTCCACATCTGCGGAGGTCTTCGTGTAAATGCTTTTCTTGGTCTCTTCCCAATCAAAATTTTTGAAAATACTGTTGAAATTACTCATCTAAAAAGTTGGTTAAAGGGCTACTGGCCACAGCCTGAATTCTAGGAATAGCTAACCTTGCTTCATAAGCCATTCTTCCAGCCTGGACTGCCAATTTGAAAGCTTCTGCCATTGCTACCGGGTTTCCGGAAACTGCGATCGCGGTGTTGACTAACACGGCATCTGCGCCGATTTCCATAGCTTGAGCAGCATCAGATGGCGAACCGATTCCCGCATCGATAATAACGGGAACATTGCTTTGACTGATGATAATTTCCAGGAAATCTATCGTTTTCAACCCTTTGTTGCTGCCAATTGGAGATCCCAAAGGCATCACAGCTGCCGTTCCTGCGTCTTCTAGCCGTTTACATAACACCGGGTCGGCATGTATGTAAGGCAACACAACAAACCCAAGTTTCGCGAGTTCTTCCGTCGCCCTTAATGTTTCGATTGGATCAGGCATCAGATATTTAGGGTCCGGATGAATCTCCAGCTTAATCCAATTCGTTTCTAATGCTTCACGAGCCAATTGTGCGGCGAAAACAGCTTCCTTTGCATTTCTAACCCCGGAAGTATTGGGCAATAAATTGATGTGCGGGTGCTTCAAACGAATGAGCAGGTCGTCCTGCTCGTGATTTTTTACATTTACCCGCTTAAGCGCCACCGTTACCAGTTCTGATCCAGAAGCCAGCAAAGCCGCTTCCATCTGCTCAGAAGAACTGAATTTTCCCGTGCCCGTAAACAAGCGTGATCGGAATATTTTGTCTGCTATTTTTAACATACTGATTGTTGTTCGGTGATGGATTGCACAATTCTTTGACGTTCTTTAGCAAAAGTTATGGCTCCCGACATGGCCACACCGTGGACACCTGTTTCCATTATGCCTTTTACATCTTCAGGAAGTATTCCACCGATGGCGATCACCGGGATATCCAAACCAGATAACCGCATTTGTTTTAAAATCTGCCTGTAGCCTTCTATTCCTAAAATAGGGCTCAATTTCTCTTTTGTTGTGGTGAAGCGAAAAGGGCCCAAACCGATATAGTCGGCACCTTCAGCAACTCTTGCTTGTATGTGAGTAAAAGTATTTGCAGTCCCTCCTATAATTACATCTGGACCAACAATCGTTCTCGCTAAAGGGATAGGCATATCCTCCAAACCCAAGTGTAGGCCATAAGCGGCCACTTTTGCAGCTATTTCTGGATGATCATTTATGATTAATCTTGCCCCGTAAATCAGACAAAGTTCTTTCGCTGCGTGCGCACAGTCAAGAATTTCCTCATACCCTTGATTTTTAGCCCGCAGCTGGATCCATTTGCAACCTGCATCCAACGCCAGCTGAATGGCAGCTATTTGCGAAATTTCACTGCTATGTTGAGATACATAATGTAGTCTATCTATAGTTTTCATTAGCTATTACTTTTATCAAATCATTGAACTTTTTTAAAGCATTTGCAGGATCGCTCCAAATGGTACCAAGAACCGCTGCCCCTTTGAAACCCATATTTTTAATTTGCAGGATATTTTCTGAAGTAATCCCTCCCAAAGCGATTACCTCCGTTGCTATACGCACATCCAATGCAAAATCAGGAGGGACAATACCTAAATAACCCGGTTTGGAAAGACTGCTAAACACCGGACTAAAAAAAGCGTAATCAAAGTCCTCAAATGTGTATAATTCAGCTATGGAATGAGCTGAAGTACTGCATAAATACTGTTCCTCTGCATATCTTTCCAAACCAAGCTTGAAAACGTTCCTTAAATCTGCCTTAAAGTGTAGTCGTTTTATCCCGAAATCCGCTGCCACCTCATGAAACTGGTGTAAGGCAATACGTGAGTAATATCGAGGATCAATCTGCTTCAACAGCTTGACCACACTTTCGCGGCTCGCATTAGGTTTCCTCAGATGAAAATATTGCAAACTCAATTCGAACAAGGCATTGATGGTATGGTGTTCATCAACCAAAGCAACTGGACTTGAAAGAACGATCAGTTTCATTAGAAATAGATTTCGCTTCCCTTTTGCAAAAACTCTTTCGACTTCTCCTGCATTCCCTTAGCAAGTGCATCATCATCAGCCACTCCATGTTCTTTAGCGTATTCCCGTACATCCTGTGTGATCTTCATAGAGCAGAAATTGGGACCGCACATGGAACAGAAATGAGCAATCTTAGCGCCATCCGCTGGAAGTGTTTCATCGTGAAACTCTCTTGCCGTATCCGGATCAAGAGACAGATTAAACTGGTCTTCCCATCTAAATTCAAACCTTGCTTTGCTCAACGCATTGTCGCGGTACTGTGCACCAGGATGCCCTTTCGCCAGATCAGCAGCATGGGCAGCAATCTTGTAGGTGATCACACCGTCTTTCACATCCTTCTTATTTGGTAAACCGAGATGCTCTTTTGGGGTCACGTAACACAACATAGCAGTTCCAAACCAACCAATCATCGCCGCTCCAATTGCCGAAGTGATGTGGTCATATCCCGGGGCGATATCTGTAGTCAGCGGACCTAAAGTATAGAATGGTGCCTCTCCACAGTGAGCAAGTTGTTTGTCCATATTCTCTTTGATCATGTGCATTGGAATATGGCCCGGACCTTCGATAATGGTCTGAATATCATGCTTCCAAGCAATTTTTGTCAATTCGCCAAGCGTTTCGAGCTCTCCGAATTGGGCAGCATCATTTGCATCGGCAATACAACCTGGTCTCAATCCATCTCCTAAAGAAAAGGCAACGTCATAAGCCTTCATGATCTCACATATTTCTTCAAAATGAGTATAGAGAAAGTTCTCTTTGTGATGCGCAAGACACCATTTGGCCATGATAGAACCCCCGCGAGATACGATGCCGGTGATGCGTTTAGCGGTAAGCGGAACGTACCTTAAAAGTACCCCCGCATGAATGGTGAAATAATCAACCCCTTGTTCTGCTTGCTCTATCAACGTATCTCTGAAAAGCTCCCAGGTCAGGTCTTCTGCCTTTCCATTCACTTTTTCTAAAGCCTGATATATCGGCACAGTTCCTATGGGAACAGGGGAATTACGGATAATCCACTCCCTTGTTTCATGGATGTTCTTACCGGTCGACAAATCCATAATCGTGTCTCCACCCCATCTACAAGCCCAAACTGCCTTCTCAACCTCTTCTTCAATGCTTGAGGTAACTGCTGAATTACCAATATTGGCGTTAATCTTCACCAGGAAATTCCTACCGATAATCATAGGTTCTAGTTCAGGATGATTGATGTTACATGGGATAACGGCTCTTCCGGCGGCAACTTCAGCGCGGACAAATTCTGGAGTGATGTATCCTTTAGGCGTATTTGCACCAAAGTTTTGTCCTGCATGTTGATGCGTCATAACCTCAAACTGATCCTGCAATTGTTCCTGTAATAAATCAATCCGCTGATTTTCGCGAATGGCAATATATTCCATCTCCGGAGTGATGATTCCCTTTCTGGCATAGTGCATTTGAGACACATTCATACCGGGTTTAGCTCTGTAAGGCTTACTGATATGCGCAAATCTTAAGGCATCTAAGTCATGATCATTAGCCCTAATGTTCCCATAATCCGAGGAAATAGCATCTAGCTGATCCACATCTCCGCGATCTAAAATCCATTGCTCACGTAACCTGTAAATTCCTTTTTTGACATCAATTTCTATGTCGGGATCTGTGTACGGACCGCTGGTATCGTAGATCGTTACGGGCGAATTAGGTTCTGTTTCGCCAAACCTGCCATGCAATTTGGTTTCACTGAGGATTACTTCTCTCATGGCAACTTCAATATCATGCAATTGACCTTTAACATACACCTTTCGTGATGCGGGGAAAGGCGACCTGCTGATTGCCTGATCCGTTGGAGTTTTTTCTTTTTTCATAATCTTACGTTTTAGCCGCCTTGGGTTGCTTTGATAATGGTAAGATGGTCTCCGGATCTAAGAAATTGTGCATCCCAGGTTTCCTTAGCTATAATTTCTTGATTGATAGCCACAGCGATCCCGGTAGACGGTAGCTGAAGGACATGGGTAAGTACTTGCTGCAGAGAGCAAATATCTTCTACTAAATAGGTTTCTTGATTTACGGTGATTTCCATTTTGCCAGAATTGCTAACTATAGGAATGCACCCGTATTAAGGAAGGAAAAACGACGTGGAGTGTCGTTCTACTTTTCCCTTCGGCAGTACTAACTGCATCAGGTTCAAAGGGTATTTCTCAGCACAAGGCACCCCTAAAGTTTTTACTAAGGTATATAAATATTTGAAAAGTTACGCTTTTAAATTAATTACTTCGCCCACTCAATTGCGTTTGTACTCTGCGCTAAATTAGTCAAATCGTTTTTTAGCAATCTATGTAGCCCATCAAGCGGAGCATACAATTCCAGGCTTGATTTTAGAAATGTATTGTCGCTCAGGGCCTTTACCTCGCTTAAATTCATGCCTGATCGGTAAAACAACCAATCCTTAGCCACAACACCTTTACCTTTAGTGTCGCCAAGGTAAAGATCTTGGATCGAAAGCTTTTCAGAAGCGTTGACTTGTTGTATGCTGTCACAGTAAAGAATAGTCTCTCCGCGGGCATAATAATGGGTTAATATTATTTTATGCCATTTACCATCATCTATTTTAGTGATTCCTTTTATGGTCTGCGCTTTTGCGGATTTGTATTCCAGCAAACCTTTGCTATTTATGCTTATATTAATTGTATTACTGGTGCTTTCAGTCAATTTCAATACCTGACCTTTAACCTCGGTTTTTATAGTTATAGCTGTAGTGAAGGCATGCAAAGCATTATCCGGCTTAAAATGAAGGAGTTTATGTTGCTTCTTATCCCAATTTAAATAGGATGCATCTATGAATTTTGGTTGAGATTTGCCATTCGCTAAAGCATCAAATAAAGATGGAACTATCGCGTAACTCATTTCGGCATGACCTGCATCATTGGGGTGAGCGCCGTCGGACCAGTAATTAGTTGCCCATTTGCCAGTTCCATCATCCACCGCTCCCAGCAAATTTATTGACGGCACATTTAAAGCATTTATCCAGAGGTTCAGCTGCTTGACGTAGTTATAGTCCGCTTCGTTAAAATCATTCCGGGTATAACAATTGGCAATTACGGGTACATATCCACTATCGCGTGCTATGGAGATCATCTTTGTCATATTCGTTTTGAACTGCTCGAACTTTGGTTTACCGAATTCATGAATACCCTCATTACCCAATGATAAAGCGATGACCACATATTTAGCTTTTTGCGGCACCAAGTCCCGCTGCCACCGCGCCATTATCCTTTCGGTATTATCGCCACCTATCGACTTATTTACCGTTGACCAGGCTTTGCCTATTCCATTGGCGTCACGCTTTTTAAGCAGCTTGCTGTACATGGAGGTATAACCAAAATTCTTGCTAGCTCCAGTGCCAGAGGGTACTGATGAGCCAAGATAGACGATCTTCAAGGTATCTAAAGATTTGTTTATCCTGCCAGTATCTGGCACAAACGCATTTGCATGAGCATTGAGGCCTAAACAAGCAAAAAAGCTGGTTAACAGAACAAACGCGGCTATCGATTTAATTGTAATATCATGTTTCACAATGCAATGTATGTAAAACGGCCGTTTTACGGGAAGCTTACAAATATTATATCTGCCCATACCACAAGTTTTTCATTAACTTTTTTTTACACTCTGCTGCATAGAATCCTGACTCCTCACCAGCCTCCGCCGGCCATCATCCCGGTAAGCATAGATCAAACTACTGAAGCTGGCGTCAGTTTCTTCAGTAGAGCTTGTCCCACTGAACCAGGAGGCACTACATACCTCAGATTACCCAGGTCATCATAAACAGAGCAGGTAGACAAAGCGCTACTTTGATGAAACGTTCTGGTTGATATGTGGTTTGTACTGAAGTTTTTCAAATACCGCTCCGATATGTGTTTTATGGGTGTTTCCTTCGGGCCGAGTGCTAGCAGACCCGAAGCAGACCCGAAGCAGACCCGAAGCCGAGACATAGCTGAGGGCACTAGTAATAAACTAGTAACGCAGTTCTTTGTAGCCCTGAAATAGGGAAATGTAGAAGTATTTAGTAGCATAATTAGAAGCGGCATTGGTTGATTGCTTAAACGAACCTACAATACTGATATTAAAAAAAAGCAGATTTTACACCTAAAATGGGTTAACGGAACACTTAAACTGGTAAATGTGCACATAAATCCTTAAGTGTACACTTAAAATGCCAACTGCGCACATAAGAATTTAAGCGTTCAGTCAGACCGATATGTGAATTTAACGATAAATCGTATGTTTTCTAAGCAGCACCATAGTTCTATACAATCAACTTAGGAGAAAAACCTAAGGGCAATATTTATTAATACGTCAAAGAGCGATGCTGAACGCTTCACAGCGAACAACCAAGATTCCCATTTGATCAATCATGGTGCAATTGGAAATAAGGATAAGTGCTAGCAATAATCCTAAAGTGAATGGTGAATTGTGACTAAGAAGAGAGGAACGTTGTACATGTCAGCCTGAGGCTGATCATTTTCCAGATCATTTAATTTGATCTGTTAGTTTATTGTTTTTAGTTGCATCGCGATCGCGAACTTTGTTATGCTGTTGTTAACGGCGATAGTAATCAGCTTCTAGTTAATGCGAATGGTGTTGATAATCTGATTAACAAGCCCCCATTCAGGAACATTAGTATCTTATATTACAAGGTACGAATAATTAACGTAAGAAACAAATAATTTCTTAATAATGATACATTAATTTTGTAATTATTATTTTAATTGAATTTATTTACTTTCATTATAAGAAACGACTACCATCGGTCCTCATTCCAAATTTACTTTAACGAGCAGGCTGTGGTCTGAACAACTAGGAAACAACTAGGTAACTCAGAGCATACTCGTTGGGCAAAACCATGCCTTTTCCCAACGAATGTGCTCTTTACCCCCTGTTAGTGCGCGGTTAGTGCAGTAACGACAAGAATTACATTATGAGTCATTTGTGGTAAGTTATTGAAAATACGGTTACGGTACAAACAAATAAGAATTTTAATTCGTATTCAAATAAAAATTTGATTAAAGTTCATTTAAAATATTTCATATAGGAATTATAATACGCATAAACGTATTATAATGGTTACACGGGCAAAGTTTTTTTGGATTTACGCACACAGGAGTTAATTCCACATCTTAGTAAAGTTAAATTATTCGGCTACTAGTGAGATTTCCTTGTGCTGTATCTTCCCAGGTAGAATGAAAACATTACATAGCACCATTAGCAGCTTTTTTATACTCATGATTGAAAAAATAATCCAGCGTTACTGTTTTGGTTTGGCCACTGCTAAGAAAAATTCGAACCCATCCAAAACCAATATACCAACGGCCTTGCCCCTGAGGGTAAATGCACAAAAGCATTTTCAATAGTTGTACTAATGCCCTTTAAAAGAGCAGAGGCTCTATTTGTAAACTGAACTACTTTTGGGTTGTTGCGCAAAGGCAACTACTTGTAATAACAGGAGCGAAAAGCTATAAATTAGAATTCTTTCCATTCAATCGTTTCTTAAAAAGTAACAGCGTCTTGTATGTTTAATTGAACCGGGCCTGTTAACCCTGCTTGTCTTAATTTACTGTTGGGACGATAATAATACCATATAGAAAAAGTTTTACGCCCCTGTGCTGGCCGTGGTTGATTTTTTATAAACCATTCAGGGTAACTTTTCATTGCTAGGCCTCTTTCTCCGCGGTCTATTCCCCGTTCAAAATCGGCAGGCTCTTGTTCATCTCCAATTAACCTATTTGCCCAATTATTGGTAACCGCAATTTCTAATGTATTTATTCCCGCTTTAGCGGCACTTGATATATCGATCACATAAGGCGGGTACCAAATAACACCAAGGTCTTTTCCATTTACTTTCACAGATACAATGTCATTCAATGTTCCGAGATCAAGAATTAATTGCTTTTTAGTAGTGATTGAGGCAGCAGGAATACTTAATTTATTTTTATAAACGGCTGTACCGGCAAAATATTTGATTCGGTTTTCTGGGTGAAGATTAAAGTCTTTAAGTGCTTTAAACTTGGCAATAAAACCACTGTCCAATTTTGGTTGAAAGTTCACCATCCAATCGCCTGTTACAGGTATTGTTTTCATGGGCTTAACTTTAATATTTTTAGTTTTACCTGAAACATATTGCACAACAGCATTTGCAGCAATAGCGGAACTAGCAAATGGCACATTTTTTTTAGTAATTCCGTAATTGACTATGGTGTTATTTTGCCATGTGATGCTAGTAGTATGATCTTGTTTTGCAACTGATTTTCTGAATACAATAAAGATGGCCTGATAATCCTTTAAGGATAATTGTACAACTGTGCGTCCATTTTCTTCTTTCCATATTGGAGCCTTCATCATAATACCATTTTCTGGTTGCCATAATTCAGGTTGCATGCCCATTATCTTAAAAGACACAAGGATATTTTGCGCATTTTTGCCCACGTTTCCTACAAAAAAAACGTCACCATTCTCCCCTGTCCGATGAATCACTTTTACAGCTTGTACGGAGTCTGCTCTCTCTACGATATAAGTTGAAGTAAATGTCACTTTTGCAAATGCGTCTTTGATATTGGTGAATAGAAAACCTTTACCATATTGATTTTGCGAACTACTACCCCACATATCATTAGCCATTTTGGCCACCGATTGATCACAAGCTGGAAAGTTTTGAAGGCTATAGGATTGTGAAGGTTTTGAACCCACTATAATGGCACCATCAGTAACTAGTTGTTTTAATTTTACCAATACTTCTGGTAACATTTTGTTACTTTTTGGAAGTACTAAAAAAGGATATTGCCTACCAGAAGGTAATAAGATTTTACCGTCAATTACTTTTATAGTGCTACTTAAGAAATCATTTTTTGAAATTACATCAGAGGCTTGATTTTGCGCATTTTCCAAGCACAAATAGTCGGCTGTTTGCTCACCATATTGCAACATTGCCTGCGTACGACCTAACCAGGAAAAAAAAGCTTTACCAGGTTCGGCCCAAGTTTGGTAACGGCTAAAATGGGTACCCCACCAACCCATACTCATACCTGGCTGATATTTATCATCAAAAGGCTGGTGAACCCAATGGTGCAAAATGAGCCTGTTAATACCTGCGCTATATGCGCCTACAGCAGTTGGCTTTAAGAAGGCAGGGTCTTCTGTGTATTGGCTAAGATTAGGACTACCTGTAAATGCTTCTGCGCCAACAACGGTTCTACCAGCCGCCCTTGCTGCCGAAACAATATTGCTGTCGATGTTTGCGTTACTACCTGTCCAGAATTCAGCCATTGGTATATCCGCCAATGCCGAACCTTCTTGGGTATCAAACGGTCCACCGTAGGCTTCAAACTGCAATTGCAGCTTTGCATCGCTAAGCAATTTTTTTCCTATACGCCAACCATTTTCAAAGTATAATTTATTGATAACATCTTTATAATCCCATTCGAAACGAGCGGTTTGTTCTGTGGAGTTTCTAACTTTAGGTTCCGTTTTAGAATTTGTAATGGTTTGAGAAAATGTTAATAACCAAGGAAGCGGATCATACCCTTTATATTTTATAAATTCCTCCTGAAAATTATCGGTCCAATTTTGATTTCCAGCTTCGTAACTGTCTATCAGCATGTGTTTAAAACTATTACCCAGATAAGGTGCTAAGTGTTTTTTTACAGGATCTAATACAGTATTCCAATGAAAATTAGATTGTTCAGCACTCATTTTGTCTGCCTCCAGACATTTTGTTATTAACTCATCTGGAACAGGATGTGGCGTTGACATGGTAGAGGCATACCCCATTCTGTAAATAATCCAATCACCTTGCGGTAAGGGCTTAATTAATTTTCCGGTAGAATCGAAATAAGTGGTTAAATTCTTTACTTGTTCAAACTTTGCGGTATCAGCTGTTGCAATAGCCAGATAAGCAATGTCTTTATACCAAGTAGAAGGAACTGGCGGCAAGTCACGACGACCCCAGCCTTGATCTACAACTGGATCAGGCTTTTCGATAGTTAACTCTTGGATATTATTAGAATTTACAATTACTTTTCGCCATACTAGCTTTTTCATACTACGCTCTTCTGTAACCCAGGGACCACCAGTAGTAGAATAACCTACGGTATTATGTAATCCTATTTCAAGCCCTAGGCGCTTTGCCTCTGCCGCGGCATGTTTCATTGCATCCCAATATGCCGGGCTGCGATAGGTTTGCTCCGGCCATGGGTTGTTTAGGATAGGCACATGCGACTCTTGTACAGAAGAACTTAAATTAAAAATTGTAGCACCACCAATTCCCATTGCTTTCATAGCTTCCAAATCTTTAGTAATCCCAGACTTAGAATAATTGGAACCCATCCAATGCCACCATACATAAGGTTTTGCATGGGTAGGTGGATTTAAAAAATTAGACTCTAAGGGATCTTTTGATAAAGATTTTTGCTGTGATATAACCGAAAAAGGTGACAACAGTAATAAGATTATCGCATAGGTGCCTAATATCGATGCTTTGAATAGTAATTTGTTCATTATTTGGCTAGTTTCTTATGTAAATTCATTTGTTGTAGGTAAATCTATTTTAGTAGGTTTTACTTGCTGGTTTTTCATTAGGATTTCTGCTGTAACACAAATCTGAATTGTGATAAAACAAATACCATTTATCTTTAAATTCAACTTTTGAATGGTCAGCTTTTGGGGAAGCTTACACTCGCACAGCCCTGTCACCAATCAGTGTGCAATTATTTAATCCAGAGTGCTTTATGTCATTCAGATAATGATGTCATGTACGCTTGCTTTACTGATGTCCATGGAGTAGAAAACCCCTTTTACATAAGTAAACAAATGAAGTTTATATCCAAAATACCAAGCCTTGTTCACTGCGGAATACCCTTTATCAGGAGCTGTATCAAAGTTTTCTCTGCATATTCTTGAGGATTTTTCCCGAACGATTTTACAGATTGGAACAGGAATAGAATCTACAATAAATACATTTTCTCCTTCATTCATTTGTTTAGCCAGGTGTTCATTAAGCTGCTGCAACCAGGGAAAGATTACTTTTCTTCTCCGTGTAAATAATTTGGAGCCATAATCTATCCATTATAAAATTGCCATCATGAATGACTTGGTTTTTGGATTTCCATATGCTTGAACAGATTTTTTTAGCTTTACTTTGTCCATACTGGAAACTCTTTCTTTCACTCTGTTTAATACCTTAGTGGAGTCTTCAGCTATGTTTGATATATTGTTTAGAAGGTCAACAAGCAAAAATTCGATCGTTGCTTTTCTAGGGAATGAGGGTTTATCTACAAAATTGAATATGCGGTTCCCCAATTTTATCTCACCCTTGCGTTTGTGATTATATACAATTGATTTATTGTACAATTGTGTGGTGCCCACACCTAAACTATTATATAGATTTGGGGAAGTGAGCAGAAAATTATCGTCCTTTAAAAATTTGCTAACCAATTTTTTTTCATCGGGGGGCAATTTCCCGAATACAGACAATCTAGGATAGTGATAAAGTCCATTGCGAAGCTTAACCAATACTTCGTCTTGAACTAGTTGTGCCAATTCACGATCTATTGCTCGAGAATAAGAGGCAAGATCTTCCCTACGGTAAACCTCTCCACGCCTTATATATTGTTCTAGCTGACTTGAATTCTTCATAACGATCACTCTAATTATCTCAAAAATACAAAAATAAGATCAAACGTTTAAAAATTTAGGAAAATTTCATGCAGAAAAAGGTGATAGTACAATAATAGTGGTATTCTTGTACTGTGCTGATAGTTAAAGTAGTAATGCAGTTGACAGTTATAATATTACACTTCCCTTCTATTTCCTCCAATCTTCCCAATCGAATTTTAAGGTTATGGATTTTTATTGTTATTTTTGTGTAAAGCAGTTTTCTGTTAACATGCTTGTTAAACTAAGAGTTATGACAGTTGCGACAAAAAATATTATAGATGCATATTCTTCCTTATTTGAGGGTTTGGATTCATTTACCAAACTGGAACTAATAGAACGTCTCTCAAGATCACTAAAGAAAGAAAAGAACACTAAGGAAAAAACATTTTTTAAGTCTTTTGGTGCATTTCCTGAAGGCAAATCTGCTGAAGCTATTAATGAAGAAATCAAAGCATCCAGAACTTTCAGAGATAAAGACCTTAAATTCTAATGCAATACATTTTAGACACTAGTACCTGCGTATTCTACTTAAGAGGTAAGCTTGACCTTGCTTCTATCATACGTGAGAAGGGAAGAAAAAACTTCTTTATTTCTGAATCACTGTTGTCGAATTGAGATTTGGTGCTGAGAATAGTGATAATCCAGAAAAAGCTCATAAGGCTGTAGATGATTTTGTCAAGGGGTTATTTATAATACCGATAATTGGCTCTATAAAGCGTTATGCTAAAGAAAAGGTTCGTCTTCGTAAAATGGGGAAACCAATTAATGATGAATTTGCCTTATTGATTGGAGTAAAATCTGTTGAGAATAATTTAGTATTAGTTACTGATAATGTTAAGGATTTTGAACGTATAGAAGACATTCAGATTGAGAATTGGTATCAACGCTAAACAAGCCATTGATAAAAACACATTGACAACAAACGTCTCTCATTTCAAGTGACATTCCATCACAAAAAATTAATCCTCCCTTTTTGAAGACAAAATATTCTTAAAAAGAATGTATACATCTATGCTGAACAGACATTTTTTTTTAAGCTACCGGAGTAGAAACGTGCCCTCTATAGGAGCAATGCACAATAACTATGTCCCAACTTTACATTAAATTTGGTGATCGATTAAAAGCCTTCGGCGACTTCTTCCTAGGTGGAGGCTTCTTCAGCCTCCACCTAGGAAGAAGTGATGTTGACACAGTTCAGCTTACACTCCCACATTAATTATTTTTGCTAATTATTGTACGCCTCTAGAAGTTCTACGAAATCTAATTTAATTAACTCCCAATGTTTGCCTTGCAAGCAAATTGGGTCAATTTCGTTATCCGCTTTTGTAAAGTTTTCTAACTGTTTCACTATTAGTTCTCCATCATGACCATAAGAATACCTTTCTTCATGTAGTGCTATCATTTTAGAGATAGGGTACTGATCTAAAACTTCATGAATATCCCAAAAATCCTTTTTTCTTCCTGCATCTTGAAAAATTTCCATTTTCATTGCTATAATTTCATCAACTGTAGCCAGTCTTAATCCTTCTAAAACAAAAGGTTTTTGAATATAAGGGTCTGTGTAGTTAATATCAAGTTTAACATTGTCCACCTTACTTTTTCCTACCGAATAGGATCTTCCATTTGCAACAAGCATTCCGAATGAGCCATCAACATAAGGAAAACTATCTTTTAAAAATCTGTCTATTTGATTAAAATCGATTGACCTGTAAGGGGCATCTGTAAACAAGTCTATATCAACCGACATTCTATGTCCTAGTTGTAAACTTAGAGAAGTTCCTCCAACAAGTCTAAATTGTTCAAAGACTGGAGATTTCATTAACAACAATAATGCATCTCTCAAGGTGTCAGTTACAGTATTCCAATAAAGCATAAATATTCTAGCTTAATTATGTTTAAGGTACTTACTGTTTGGTTGTTTTGAGACAATATCCTTTACGATCTGTTCCCCGTAGAATCTTGTTATTTCTTCTTTTTCTTCTTCGTTTCCCCTTTGGAAAATCCGTTCGATAACAAATTCTTTATGTAAGTCCCAATCAATATTATCCATTTTGATATCCCAAAACAATAGCGGACGAATTAGCTTTAAATCTGGAGTTGTTACGATTTTTTGGATTTCTTTTTCCTTTTTAATGTCATAAAAAGCTTGAAGTGTCATTAAAAAACCCTCTTCCAATCCTAATGCTTTTTCAATTCTTAAAGATAAATTTATATTCATAGCTCTATTGCCTTTAGTTATTGCACCAATGGTTTGTGGATACTCATGCAAAGAAATTGCAAATTGCCTTTTAGATAGTTTCCTTTTCTTTAGCTCATGCTCAATAAAGAAACCGGGATGAAGCCCTTTTAATATAGATAGCTTTTGAAACATACACAAATGTAAACAAAAATGTTTACACTTTAAATATGCTGGGTTCCAAAAAACCTGTCACAATACATATGAAATCAAATGAAAACATAAGAAATACAAGTTACTTCCCGATACAGAAAGTAACTACATCTGATTTTCAATTAGTTACGCCAAATAAGGAACAAATGGGGAACAAAAAAATTTGGAAAGTGAAGACGGAAGTTCAGAGGGGGTACATCAGTGGTGATTTCTCCAATAATCCTCACCTTTTTACAAAGTATAAACAAAAATACAAATTGGCTCTTACACAGTCAAGTGATACTTATACCTAATATCCTTTAAACTTTTCATCGACTCTTGGGCATTCAAGTATACTTGAGGTACGAAAGTATTCTTGTTAACTGACCGAGGCGGGTGAAAAAAGAACGGAGCTCGCGGAGTGAATGCAT
>NZ_JBKHKK010000017.1:0-102185 GCF_046546555.1 Pedobacter sp. JCM 36344 | reverse complement strand
ACATGGGGTCTAATATTCATAGGATCTTTCCATAAACCTTAAAATACTGGATTCCAAATACCAAGGTGAACAAGACAGAAAACAGATTATATCAAAGAAAAGAAGATCATTAAAAGCGCAAACTGAACTCAGAGCGAACAACTAGGTAACTTCGAGCATACTCATAGGATGAAAGTACCCTATTCTGCACCGAATGTGCCTTGAGACCTCTCTGAGTCCGCAAATAGAGCAAAGACTGCTATGATATGCAATTATGAATCTTTCATGTGAGTTCATAAATGAATTCAAGCAACCTCAAACGACATAATGTTTTATCTTTGCAGCTGAAATGATAAAACTTTTTGTTGTGGGTTTCCCACTTGATATTGATGATGCAGAGCTAATCGAGCTGTTTGCAGTCCAGGGATTAGTCCACAGTGCGCATTTTATAACGGATAAATTCACTAATAAGCACAAGGGCTTCGCTTTCATTGAAATGGAAGATCAGGTTGGGGCAGACCAAGCTATAGCAAAACTAAATGGCGTGGTGCTTAGGGGGAGAAAGATAACTGTCAAGCTCGCCGATGAAGATAGGGTTCAAAAACCCAGGGTATTTAAGCCCAACCGTTTCGAAGGTGATACTAAAGACATTTCTCCGGATGATATAGAATTTAGCACTAAGCGCCCCCGAAGAATCAATTTAAAAGATAAAAAAGGCTGATAGCTTACACTAGATTTTTAAATATCTATCGGCAAAAGTATTTTGAATTCCGTGCCAACATTTACCTCGCTTTGGATAGAAATAGTTCCTCCTAAGGTCTCTAGCTGAGTCTTCACCATAAACAATCCCATTCCTTTGCCTCTAATATTTTCATGAAATCTTTTGTAGAGACCGAAGACCTCATCTTTTTTCTTTTCAAGATCAATGCCCATTCCATTGTCTCTAAAAGTTATGTGATAAAAATCCTCTTTCGAATCAATACTGATTTGGATAATTGGATTTTTATCGGTTTGGGCATACTTAATACTATTAGAAATTAAATTGATAAAAACACTGTGTAAATAACTCTTTAGAGAATAAATCGTGTCATCGCCCGTAATTTCTACGCTAATAATCGCTTTAGACTCATTGATAAGATTTTGAATACTGACTTGGATATCTGAAAGTAACCCTCTCAAACTTATTTCTTCCATTTTATCGGACACCTTATTTTTGACCGCAAGAATAGATGTTAAATCCTCAATAACACCATTCAATAAATTAACTGAGGTACTAAGGGCCTCTTGTAATTCTAAGTTTGTCTCTGGAGTATTTGTCTCGTCTCTTAAGTATTCTGTTAATGCAACAATATTTGCTACAGGAGAACGCAAATTGTGAGAAATGATATAGGAGAATTGCTGCAGACCTGTATTTGTACTAACCAACTCGTTCGTATATGCCTGTAGGTTTTTGTTCAACTCAGCCAATGTACGTTCCCCTTCAATTGCAGCAGTAATGTCTCGCATAGCGCCAACCATACGAACAGCCCTTCCCTGCTGATCCCTAATAACGTATCCGGTATCCTTAACTGTTGCAAACTGACCATTACTTTTTTTGAAGCGATACTGGGCTTGCCATATTAGTTCATTACTTGCTACCACCTGATCCAGGCTATCTATTACAGATTGTTGTTCATCAGGATGTACGTTAGCAGACCAAAGACAATCACTAACTGGAACTTCTCTGGATTCATAACCAAACAGTATCTCGAATCCTTCAGCAACATATAGTGTTTCTTTGATTAAATCCCAATCCCAGATGGCATCTGATGTTGCACGTGAGATGAGTTCATAACGCTTATTGCTTTCTAGTAAAGCCACTTCCGCAAGCTCTCGTTTCTCATCGGAGATCTTGCGGTTCTTTTTATCTTCTAAAATTTCAAGTGCGAAACAAATGTCTGCGGTGGCTTCCCTAAGAAGTTTCACTTCATTTGTATTAAAAAATCCAGTTTCAGGCGAATAAATACTTAATACTGCAACCAATTGGCCAAACTTTTTAATCGCTAGAACCATTGCAGAATTGTATTTCTGCTTCGATGCTATGCGCTCCCAGGCTTCACTATTTTCCTTATTGATATCCTCAATAACGCGATAGTTTTGACCGTTAATTACATTTTCAATCGGTCCTCCGGTATCATAAGTGTAGTTACTAAAAAGTTTAAGTTCGTCCTTTGTGGCACCGTGGCTCGCTATTAGAGAGATGTTTCTTGTACCAACTTCCGGAATACCAATCCAGGCCATTTTAAAATCTCCAAACTCTACTGCAATGCGACATGCCTCTTGAAATAGGACCTTTTCATCTTGAATTCTAACGATTGCCTGATTAATCTGACTAATAAAAGCGTACAGCTTATTGGCATGTACAAGCCTTTTCTGAATGAGCTTGTTATCGGTAATGTTTTTGACGGCAATAATTACACTATTAATTTGCGAATCATTTAAGAGATATTTTAATGAAAGCTCTACCCACACCTGGTCATTATAGATGCTTTTGAAAACATACTCTCCTAAACTTTCTTTAGAAAGTTGACTTTCATAACAAAGGCTTAGTTGTAGTTCAAAACTTTTAAATTCCCCCGGATTGAACAAACAGGCAAGATCGTCATTTAAGGAGTCAACCGACTCATATCCAAGCATCGACGCGATACTTTTCGATATAAACGTAATGGACTTATTTTCATCTAATATAATTACTCCATCCGTACCATGTTCGAGTAAAGAGATTAAGGGAGTTGATGGTGTATTGATATCAGTATTCATAGGTTCCGTAATATAATAAATTTTACTTCTCTCACACATTCATGATTGATCCTCTATTTACCTTTACAAAAAAAAGTATAATGAAAACATCGTCATTGTTCAGGCCTTTCAACCTAAAATCAATAAACATAAAAAATAGAATTGTGATGGCTCCAATGACAAGATCGTTTTCGCCAAATGGAATTCCTACTTCCGAAGTTGCTGACTACTACGAAAAGAGAGCTGCTGCAGAAGTTGGGTTGATTTTATCAGAGGGTACCGTTATTAATCGCCCTTCATCATCCAATGATCCTAATGTTCCTCATTTTTATGGCGAACATGCGCTTCTTGGCTGGAAAAATGTAATTGACAAAGTTCACCGGGCTGGGGGACAAATGGGACCGCAAATATGGCACCAGGGAATAACAAATAACGATCCTTCAGGTTGGCTTCCCTCCGCTCCTTTTGAAGGACCTTCGAGTTTCAATAAACCAGGATTTGAAAATGGGGTAGCAATGACGGATGCTGCCATTGCTGATACCATTTCTGCATTTGGCCAGGCAGCATCCGACGCTAAGACTCTGGGCTTTGATACCGTTGAGATTCACGGTGCTCATCAATACTTGATTGATCAGTTTTTTTGGAATGCTACTAATAATCGCACTGACATTTATGGAGGTAACACATTGGCTGAACGCAGCCGGTTTGCTGTAGAGGTTATAAAAGAGATCAGAAAAAGAGTTGGCGAAGATTTCGCATTAATTATTCGTTTATCTCAATTTAAGCCAGCAGCATATGATTTTAAGCTCGCTGAAACAACTGCTGAAATGGAAAGTTGGCTTACACCATTAGCCGATGCAGGTATTGACATTTTCCACTGTTCGCAACGAAGATTCTGGGAACCTGAATTTGAAGGATCAGATCTTAATTTTGCTGGTTGGGCAAAAAAACTAACAGGAAAGTCAACCATCAGTGTCGGATCGGTAGGCTTAGATGGTGATTTCTTCGGAGCTTTTGCAGGGCAAAGTTCTGCTCCAACACCACTGGATGAATTAGAGAGAAGAATGGATAGGGGCGATTTCGACCTTGTAGCTGTGGGAAGAGCGATTTTAGCAGATCCACAGTGGGTATCAAAAATTAAGAATAACAAAACTGAGTCCCTAAAAGGGTTCAGCAAGGAGGCACTATCGTCATTGATCTGATAACTCTTCATTACCAAAAAAGCTATAGTTTTTTTAATCCTTCAACAAAACTACCTTTCCTGTTTTGACAGATTCATCACATGCAAATGCGATTTTCAAGCTATTTATTGCGTCCAATGTTGGATTTGTCAAATCAAGATCTTCTATAATGGACTTCAAAAAATACCGCTGTTCTCTATTACAAAGCTCCTGATGATCGGGCTCATCCGTCAAATCTATCCACTCATCAGGCTTACTAAAAACTCCCTCATCGTTCAGGTCAGCATGATGAACTTTCAAAGACTCCGTTTTACTATGTGCTTCTATAGAATCAGACTGCCCCGCCTTGCTGGCATTTTTGGCGACAATAGAAACTGCACCTTTTGGTCCAAAAACGTCCTTAATAAAAAAAGCCGTCTCGCTAACCATCGGGCCCCATCCTGCCTCATACCAGCCCACAGAACCATCATCAAACCTGATCTGAAGTTGTCCGTAGTTGTAGTTCCAGTGCGGTATTTCATCCGTCAATCTCGCCCCTATTGCATAGACCTGGACAGGTTTTGACCGTGTCATCTGGCACATCACATCTATATAATGTACAGCACAATCGACAATTGGGCTCAAGCTTTTCATAAGATTTTTATGAACGGTCCATTTTGATCCACTACTTTGCTGATTAAGGTTCATTCGCATTACTAGTGGTTTCCCCATACCTTGAGATAATTCAATAAATTTCTCCCAAGAAGGATGGTATCTTAAAATGTACCCAATCAGTAACTTTTTTCTAGCTTTTTCAGCAGCCTCGGCAACTCTCCTTGCACCTTCTACGGTATCAGCCAGTGGCTTTTCAATGAAAACATGGCATCCGGATTCGAAAGCCTTTACAGCATATTCCTCGTGAGTATCGGGGTATGTGGAAATACAAACAGCATCGGGTTTGGTAGCGGCCAAAGCTTCATAGAAGTCAGTATACAATTGGTAAACACCCCCTAGCCGATCGTTTAATACCTCTTTGCTTTTCCCTGTAGATACCAATCCGCAGATTTCAAATCCATCTAAAGTATGATAGGCAGTAGCATGTGATGCACCCATGTTACCACAACCAACTACTAGCACACGAAGGTTCTTATTTTTTTCTGACATATTATACTCCTAAACTCCAGCCCTTCCTGTACTCACGTTTTACAAACTGATTGACTTCATCAAAGTTAGTGACTTTAAGATTTTGTTTGTCCCAGAGCATTTTAATATCCCTACCAGGATAACTAATACCCCCATCTGCTCTTCTACGTTGAACATCAGTTCCCCGGATTGCAAGGTTCGCAATTAATAACGTTTCTGTCAATGGGCCAGCCATCTCGAATGGAGAACTTAAGGCAATCTTTCCATAACCTGCAATTGCTGCCTCAGCCCATTGTGAGTAATGACCTTCAACGTCCCCTGGAACTCTGGTTGCTTTGGGCTTGGTGTGGTCCTTTGCATTTTTGCTTAAGGGCAATAAACGTGGATTTGCGCCGTAAGTGTCACATATCATTTTACCTTTTGTTCCTATAAATAAAGTTCCATTGTCGCCAAAAGATTCATTTGGAAGCATTTCTTCTGGGCGTTCAGGCTTGATACCACCATCCATCCAGTGCATTTGTAAATTACCTTTTGTATGTTTATTTTTTTCAAAAGTCATGATCACATGACTGGAAGGAGGGCAACTTTCTGGAAAATAACCTCTCCTGAACTCATCCACATACACACTTCCAACACTGCATTCTACACTAATAGGCGTATCTAATTCCAGAATTCTAAACGGTGGCTCAACTAAATGACAACCCATATCGCCAATAGCACCTGTTCCATAGTCCCACCAGCCTCTCCAATTGAAAGGAACAAGTTTATCTACATAAGGTTTGTATGGAGCACTTCCTAACCAAAGGTCCCAATCTAGCTCTTTGGGCATAGTCCCCTGAGCAGTTGGCCATTGAATACCCTGAGGCCAAACAGGTCTGTCTGTCCAGCAGTATACCGTATGAACTTTTCCAATAATCCCCTCATCAAACCAATCCTGCAGTTTGCGAACTCCCTCTCCAGATCCGCCTTGGTTTCCCATCTGACTAACAATTTTATATTTCTTAGCTGCTTCAGTTAACATACGTGCTTCGTAAATATCGTGAGTTAGTGGCTTCTGCACGTACACATGTTTTCCTAACTGCATCGCAGCCATTGCAATCATGGCGTGATTATGATCTGGTGTCGACACCACTACGGCGTCAATGCTTTTCGCTTCCTTATCCAGCATTTCCCTGTAATCCTTATAATATTTGGCCTTCGGAAAGCGTTTAACTGAAGTCGCGGCTCTTCTGTCATCTACATCACAGAGGAATGATATATCTGATTTACCACCATTAAAAATGCCCGTTAAGTCACTCTCCCCTTTTCCACCAACACCAACCCCAGCTACAGAAAGCCGGTCACTTGGTGCAAGAAATCCTCTTCCTCCTAAAACATGTCGGGGTACGATCATAAATCCTGCAGCAGCCAATGCCGTGGTCTTTATAAAGTTTCTTCTTGAATTACTTGTTTCCGATTTGTTGTTGTCCATCTCTGTGTTTATTTTGTATTTGGTTTACTTAGATCTTTTATTCTAATGTTTCTGAATTTTAATGGGGAACCATGTCCAAGGAAACCGATGTGTCCTGTTTGACGAAGCAAACCTGGATGTTGTTGTTTATCAGGAGCTCCGGTCTTTCTTGCCTCAGTAATATCTCCATTAAGGATTACCTTACCATTCAATACTACCTTGATCTTTGGCCCCCTCACGGTCACTTCCTGGTAGTTCCATTCACCAACCGGCTTTAAGTATCCCCTCTTAGCCGGAAGCGTTCCGTAAACAGATCCATGATATTGATACACATGAAGATCTTTATACATAGCAGCCTCATTATCGAGTATCTGTAGTTCCATACCAACATAAGCTGCATCACCTTCCATTGGAGTTCTAATCCCTAACCCATTGTTTGCTCCTGGTGTCAGTTGAAATTCGAACCTGAAAACGAAGTCACTAAATTCATCTTTTGTGTATAAATTACCACCGGATCCCTTACCTGGCTTCGGATTCACAGCAAGATTGCCGTTCTCGGTAACATATTCTGCAGTATTGCCAGTCCAGCTAAACATATTTGTACCATCAAACAGTACAGTGTATCCATCCCGCTTCTCTTTTCTGCTCAATTCAAATGGCTTGACTCCCTGTAAATCTTTGACGTAAATATCACGATAAGCAACGGGTGAACCATGTGCCTGTAATTCTATTTGTTCTACGGGAAATATCCCTTGGTTCTTATCCCAATAATTTTCAAGAATGACGTTATCAGTCACCAGCTCGCCATTGAGGTATACGGTAACGCGATCGCCCCTCATGATTATCCGAAAAGTGTTCCAATGGTCTAAAGGATTGTCGGCAACCTTTAATGGTTTACTTGGATTCTGCTGATTATTGTATAATCCGCCTGAACCAACCTGAGCACCAACATTCGTTCTGGCATTATCCCAAATCTGTACTTGCGGAGTACCTCTAAGGTAAATCCCTGCATCGCCTTCACCTTTCTTATCATCAACGATCTTCCAGTCAACAAGCATTTCAAAGTCGCCGTACTTCTTTATAGTCGCCAAATTGTTCCCATGACTGAGAAATAATAATTCGTCATCTTTAACCGTCCAACTCTCACGCATTTCCGCATCAGCCTTTTTTTGTTCTGCCTCAAGCGTTTTGACATCCATCTTTGACCGTTTTATCGGATCGGCGACAAGTCCCTTCCAGCCTGTGAGATCCTTGCCATTGAAAAGAGGAACAAAGCCCTGATCTGGCTTCATCGCTTTGATATAGCTTTCCACCTTTGATTTTACCAATACTATTTGTGTAGAATTAACTACAGATAGCGCCCTTTTTAACAGGTCTTTTATAAAATCTCCGGTGTATTCTCCAGACAAAGTAACTTCTATAATTGTACTTGCTGCTTGTTGTTGTAAAGATGGATTGTCCAAGTATCTTTCCGCAAAGGCGAGGGTATTAAATATCTTTACCTCTTCAGCAAGCTTCAGGATATTGATTTGCGTTTCGGTGCTTTTAGATCTGTCAAACACTGCGCGAAGTAATAGCAATCTCTGCTCAGGTAAATAGCTACTCTTTGCTATCTGAGCAATTTCGAGTTTAGATGTCCATAGGCTTTTCGATTCAACTGAAAGATGAGGATTAGCAAACTTTACTACTGCAGCAAAGTATTCCAGATTTTCATCTTTTGCCGCCTCAATTAAATAAGCGTTAACGTTGTTGGAATTCAAATCAATCAGTAATTTGAGTGCGTTGATTCGGGTAGCAACAAGTTCTGGCATCATACTGCTGGCCATTATTTTCCTTCCAATCTCGCCGGCAAGCTTAAGGTTGCCTGCTTTTATTAGCTGATCTGCATATATCAGGTAGGAAGCCACAACATTCCTATTGTCATATCGATAACCGAGCTTGCTGGCAGCATTGTTAAATATTGGTTCCGAACTTGGATCAGCTATATATGACAATGCATAGAACGACATTTTTGATAAGTCTTGATCATCTACTCCAACTAAGGCATTTATTGCTGTCGCTGCAGGTTTGTATTTTAAGTCGCCTAGCGCTTTAACTATTGATAGTCTTGCTGCACCATTAGATTCAGGCAATGCCTTTAGTAGGGCAGTTTTAGCGTTCAACGTATTGATTTTAGCCAGTGCTCTAACAGCTGGATCAGCTAAAAATTGATCGTTCAGATATCCTGTGAGGATCGAAACAGATTCGTCTTTTCCAACCATCTCGAATTGACTGATCAAGAAAGATTTGATTTGTTGATCAGTTAAACTAGCCAGGACTTTAGAATATACATTAATAGTTTTCTTCCTTGCTGATTCCATCCCTTGTCGGGAAACGTATTCCGAAAGTGCAGCAACTGCATATTCTGCTTTTGTCTTGGTTTTCCTGTCTTCACTCTCCAGTCTTTCTACCAACTTTAGCAAGACTGGCTGAGTCATCTTAGTGACAGACTGCATCGCTGAATTCAGATCATCTTGTGTTCGTTCTGGAAATTTAGAAAGCAGCGTATCGATTTTATTGTCTTCAAGAATGCTCTTTTTAGACTGACCTTGTAAAGTGGCGAACCACAAAGAAGCGAAAAGCGTTAAAGCGCAAAATTTTGTTTTATTAAATATCATATGGGGCACGCATAACTGGGTTAATCAATTTATTAGCTGAAGGGTCGTCAACAAATAACTGACGCTCAGGATCAAACTTGAGTGATCTTCCGAGTTTGAGTGCTGCCAGTCCTATATTCACAATATTGCAGGACCGATGTCCATTTTCTTCATTTAGTGCAAATTTCTTACGTGTTTTTACGGACTCTACAAAACTTGTTACCTGGGCGGCTGGTTCTGGAAATGTAGCGAGTTTTTTTTCAAGGTCTTGTATATCGGATTTAAAGCCAGGATAAAGCTTCCCTTTAGGACCTTCCAGATACGCCGCTTTATCATCAGTGCCATCACCATCGAGAATTATCTGACAACCATCTGCATAGGTGTAAGTTATTCTCCTCCAAGTGCCAACTGCATCGTAGTGTTGTTGAGGTGCATCCACTTCCACTGAAACAGGATTAGTGTCGTCTTTACCTAAAAAATATTGAACAGGATCTAGATAATGTTGTCCCATGTCACTTAACCCTCCTCCGTCATAGTCCCAGTAACCTCTAAAGGTCTGATGTACGCGGTGAGGATGATAGGGTTTAAAAGGGGCCGGCCCTAGCCATGCATTATAATCAAGTTCCGCAGGGACTGGCTCAGGAACGAGGTTGTCTTTCCCTACCCAGTAAAACTTCCAGTCGTAACCTGTATGTTTTCCAACAGTGACTTTAAGGGGCCATCCTAACAAGCCACTTTCGACCAGCTTTTTGATCTTTTTAACTTCAGTGCCCATGCCGTAAAACACATCACTAAACCTGAACCAGGTGTTCAGCCTAAACATTCTGCCATGCTTCTGAACAGCTTCAACCACACGCCTCCCCTCTCCGATAGTATGGGTCATTGGCTTTTCACACCAGATGTCCTTACCTGCATTTGCGGCATCGACAGCCATAATTCCGTGCCAGTGTGGCGGGGTAGCGATGTGAACAATATCTACTTCTGGTAATTTGATTAGCTCTCTATAATCGCTAAAGGTTTTTAGTCCTTTGTCGAGCATACCGGCGGCTTGTTCCAAGTGCCGTTTATCTACATCACAAATAGCGACTACCTGGGTTCCATCGTATCCAAAGTGACCCCTACCCATTCCTCCTACTCCGATTACTGCTTTAGTAAGCCGATCACTTGGGGCTATGAATCCATTCCCTCCTAAAACATATCTCGGAACAATACTGAATGCAGTTAATCCAATCGCAGCTTTTTTAATAAACGCTCTTCGTAAGTTTTTTGGCTCTTTCGGTTCCATATTTAATGTTGCTATCATTCAAATTTATCATAATATTTTAAAATACATGTATATACAAGCTTCAATAAAAATATTTGCTTCATTTGTGGAGTTCTTATATCTTTAAATGAATTTAATCATTTACAACTGACTATATAAAAAAAACACTTTTGCTAGTACTCACTAAAGTATTATCTACTAGCCTTGGCTCTGCACAAGAAAACCTTTCAATAACAGATAAGAAATGTCAAAAGGCTCGAACTCGAATCAGTAACAGTGTTTAACGCAGGTTCTCAAAAAATAACAGTCACAGGCATTAAAGGATTTTTTACCATTGACAATCGCACCCAAACCTGTGTTTCCTGAACAGCTCATTCAACATATAGATAGCAATTTCATTAGCTTCAAATATAAAAAGCGACTATATACGGTATTTGGTAAGAAAAAGGCTTCAACGGAACAAAAGCTAACGAACAGAACAGATATGACTATTGACTTGGCGGATACTGGTTCCATATTAATGCTTCATGCTGCAGTAGATAAACGCGGAAGCTACTCAGATTATAAGGCCCTTTTGATTCAAGGTCTTTGGGGTCGTAAACGGCTTGCAGACCAACTAGCCATAGAATAGGAGCCTAATTACGTAGTATCCGGACATAGAAGAGCCACACAATTAAATTGCGTGGCTCTTAAATCATTTGCTAATTATTTACTGAACTTATAAACAGTTGATGTCTTGTAAACCTTACCAGGATTTAATACTGTTGATGGGAAATTAGGTTGATTGGGTGAATCAGGGAAATGCTGAGTTTCTAAAGCCAGTGCAGTTCTAAAGTCATCGGTTGCCCCACCTTTAAATTTATTTTTGCTTTGCATGAAGTTACCGCTGTAAAACTGTAGTCCAGGTTCCTCAGTATAAACATCCATGACAATACCAGATTTATCACCTTTTAATGTTGCCGCGTGAATCATTCCCAAACCTTTTGTACCGTTTAGAACGAAGTTATGATCGTAACCTTTACCTGCCGTTAGCTGTTCATTAACGGCGTCAATCCGTTTACCAATAGTAGTGGGGTTAATAAAATCGAATGGTGTGCTTGCAACGGGAACATTTTTGCCTAGTGGAATTAAGGTTGTATCTACTGGAGTATATTGATCCGCATAGATTTGAAGCACATGATTTAGAATCGATCCGCTTCCCTCGCCATTTAGATTGAAGTAAGCATGATTGGTCAGGTTAACCACAGTTTTCTTGTCTGTCGTCGCTTCATAATCCATCTTCAATTCATTATCATCGGTCAAAGAATATATAACCTTAACATTTAAGTTTCCTGGGAAGCCTTCTTCCATATCCTTCGACAGGTAAGAAAGTTCCAAGGTATGACCGTTAGGTTGCTTAGCGTCCCAAACTACATACTGATAACCTTTCTTGCCTCCATGCAGCGTATTCTGACCATTGTTTGTAGCGAGAGTGTATTCTTTACCATCAAGTGTAAATTTACCTTTTGCGATCCTATTTCCGTAACGACCGATTGTTGCACCGAAATAGGGTTCTGTTGATTGAACGAAACCGTCGACGCTGCCGAATCCGGGAACAACATCTACGAGTTTACCTGTACTATCCGGCACCAGTAAACTCACTAACCTACCACCATAATTAGTAAATGCGGCTTGCATATTGTTTTTGTTTTTCAAAATATAAAGATTGGTTTTTTTGCCATCAATCTCCTTTTGGAACTTTGTACTGTCTAATTGAAGACCAGTGCTCGTGCTGTCGGTCTGCGCCATATCGACACTCGACTTACTTGTATCATTACAAGCAGAAATGGAGAGCAAAAGTGCTGCTGCCAGAATAGGTGTTAGCGATCGTTTCATTTATTAAAAGGTTTTATAAGGTTAAACGAATTTTTGTATTCGTGAAGCCAAATTAGTATTTTAAGATTAGAAAACATAGCCTTAATCAATTGTATCAATACATAGAATCTATTTGTTTTATCGGGAAATGCTAAATTTGTAAACAACTAGTGGATAAAGCTGTTTTTGATTAAGGACCAAAACCATATAATAGCACCAGCCGGAGATACGCAATTTAACCAGATAACCATGAGCACAGGTAAGGACACTAATCTATCTACCCCCATTACTACGGAAATGGAGCGGAGATTAGTGAGCTTATTGAAAATGAAAGATCAGCATGCTTTATCCACGCTTTATAGAATGTATGCCGCTTCTCTTAAGGGAATAATATTAAGGATCATTATTCATGAGGAGACAACAGAAGATCTTTTGCAGGAAGCCTTTGTAAAAATCTGGAATTCGATAGATAAATATGACGACAGCAAGGGAAGATTGTTCACTTGGATGTCAACGGTAGCTAAGAATATATCAATAGATCAACTAAGAAAAAAAAGTCATATCAATAATAACAAACATGTGAACATAGAAGAAAAGGTGGTTGATATTGATCAGAAACTGAGTTACGGGATCAATACTGACCTGATTGGAATAAGAGCACTTACAAAAGCAATGACTCCAATGCAAATATTGTTGTTGAACATGGTCTATTTTGAAGGGTACACGCAAAGTGAGATCGCAGAAGAACTAAATCTACCCTTGGGTACCGTCAAGAGCAGAATCAGACTTGCACTACTAGAGCTGAGAAAAATGTTTTAGCGTGGAGAGGACACGAAAACAAGAGTCTCCACATTTACCTTGACCAGAAGTACCTCTTTTCTAAAATTTTCAAGACTGGTGAATACCAGCTTTGAAAGCGTTCTGCTTTCGTAACTCACAGTAAATTTCAATTTATTAAATGGCCAAGGTGTTACAGAAACCTCCTTCGCTCCTGTGCTGTTCATTTCGTAAGCTTTACCATCCGGACCCCTGCTGATTTCTATTCTACGTTGCTCGGGTTGTACTAGACACTGGCAAATACGAAGCGAGAAAGCGTCGCAAAACTGTAGGAGATCATGTGCAGAATTGATTCCAGAGGGTTTAAGGCCTAAAACCTTCAGCCAATTTTTCTCCTCCGTTTAATCGCCTACAGAAATTTTAGCCTTTGAATCTTGATTGTCGACAAGATTAATGTGTCTAGATATTGCCCACCTTCTCCTTTAGCAGATTGTCAGTTTCAAATTCATTATATACGTCGTCATACTCAGCTGTCGCGATAAGCGTCCCGACCCAGCGGTCGGACAAGGGAATTTTTTTCTAATGTGCGCATATTTACGAAGCAAGCAGTCCGAGAAACCGTTGAGTAATTATCTGCCAATCTGATTCGGCGTAGTTAACGATCATTACAAAATTCCATATTCGTTATGTTTTTCATGTTCTTCAATAGACCTCCCGATTGTTGTCGCATATTCATCGTCAATCCAGTTAGCAGTTTCCCAAACGATCCCTTCTTCAGTAACATCAGGATATAAATGGGCAAGTTTGGTTTCACCTCTAAATACTACGTAAGTCCCATCCTCTCTGGGGCGGACCGTCAAGTGCACACCACCAATCTTAAGTTCATATGGATCCATTAGTGAGTATTAGTTAGTAATGTCATCATGCTCTACAATTTCCATTACCAACATTTGCGGTAAGCAATTTGTTTGAAACAGTGCTATCTCTAGATAATTATTTTGTTATCTGAAAGGTCTATTTGCATATCCTGTTTCGTGATCAACTCTTCCTTAAACTCACGAGCATTGGTAACAGAGATAATCCTTTCTTTCTCATTCGCAAACTACCCCGGCTCAAATACAGGATTTACAATAGGATATGAAAAAAGCTTCCATCCCTGGTTCCAATATTTGTTCACGCAGTTTAAACTGATCACACCAAGGTCGGTAGTAGAAGCACGAGAAATCACTCCATCTTAAACATCGATGCCTGTTGTCTCAGCTCATCCGAAGAAATTTGTTTTGGGTCGTTATATTGCTTTTCTAAAAGTCCTGGACCAATGCTGATCTTACCACCGGTGGTCCTGATTAAACACTCACCATTTTCTACCGTACTGGAAATGTACCTACCTATACTCCGGTTGAAATCCGAAAATCTAAGCACCAATTCATGGAAAATAAATACTGGATATTTCATGATTAAATATATCACTAGAATGTTAAGTAAATGTTACCAAAATGTTAATTTTTACTTAACACAGATTTAACACGGAACTAATTTATATTTTCCCAAACTGTGCTCTGAATCAACTTATTAAAACTATTTTTAAATACGGTCTTGTAATGAGAACGGGATTTTCTCATATATACAAATACAGGTTCCAATTCTATCGAATCAAAACCGTACATTTTAAACCCTGAGACTTTTTCTGGCAAATCCGCAGCAAGCTTTCCATTGAGCTTGAAAATTAATTTGTTGGTTCCCTCGCTGCGGAAACAATACTCCAAGTTATTTAAGTGATAAAGCATAAAGGTTTCACCTCTTATTAAAAACAATGAATTTACGCTTCTTTGGCCGGATGGCCCATTTAATTTTGTGATTATGCCCTCTCCAAACTTCTTTTTCTCAACAAACGGCCCTAAGTAAATGTTCTCCAAGACATATGATATCCCACTAATACCATGTAATCCTTCAGGTTTACTTCCTGTACGTACTCCACTCATTTTGTAACCACCGTCAGTCAACCGAAATACCTGCAGAGAACCTCTCAATTGCAAGTCAAAAAAAGTAAGCATATTGGGGATAAAAATATTTTGTTGGCTATTATTCATGATAGCAATTCTCAAGGCAGTTTGATGAATACCTCTACTTTTGATGAAAGTGTCAATGATAACTATTTTTGCTTCTATCTTGACTTTCTGAGTCCTAACTTATTGTAGGACAGTTAAATTAAACCGAGAAGTAGTAGCGCACGTTTCATAAGGCCGGTTCGATCAATTGCTTTCTTGCAATTTAATCGCTAATAGGTAAAATTAAAAATTCTTAAACAATAAGTTCTCAAATTGGTTATTTCAAAAAACACTATTAACCTTAAATAAAATAAAAATGGGAAATTTACTTTACTTAATCGCAGTCGTATTTGTAATAATATGGGCGATCAGTTTCTTAGGAGGATATTATACGGGTGGTATCATTCACGTATTATTAGTAATTGCAGTAATCGCAGTTCTACTGAAGGTCATCAGAGCCTAAATTTCGCTAGCATTCTAATTTGGCGGCATTGTTGGTAATTAATAAGCATAAACAAGTTTATTTTACCAATAATGCTACTTTTGCTTTTTGCTTGCAACCAGACCGAACCTTATAAAAAGCCGCTTCTAATGGTTACAAAAATCGATTCTGGGGAAACATCACTATTGGAGATGTTTACGCCAAAGGGATTACTACTGTAGATCTGGAAAGTTAATATTCCTTTACGCATTCGCGAAAGGTGGATCAGCCGGTGAGGTTTGTATCAAAATAGATAAGTCTCGGACTTACATAGAGAACAATGAGTCATTAAACACATTAAAAATAAGGACGTCAGCAAGCTTAGAAAATGTGAATTAAATAGTAAAACACGGCATTATGAATTACTTTCGCTTAATTCAGCAGTATAAATTAAGAAAGTGATGTGTCCATCGCACTAGCAGACTTTTACAACTCTTTTTCCTGGTTCAAACTTGCCGGATTTTTTCAAATTAATTGTTAACAAACCATTCCGGTAATTAGCAGAAATGCGGTCGGAAGATACATTTTTAGGTAGACTAAATGACCCAGTAAAAGATGATCGGGAAAACTCCATACGTGTGTAGTCCTCATCCAAAATACCATCTTCTCTATTTGACTCTGCTAAAATGGTAAGAAGATCGTTATCCACAGAGACTTTAAAATCTCTTTTTTTAAATCCAGGTGCAGCAATCTCAATTTTAAATTTATGATCCCTTTCCCGAATGTTGACAGGATGCGAAGGATCACTTGCATTATTGAAAACTTCCGTATCCCAGAAATTCTCCATCATTGAACATGCTTTTGATGATTTAGTTGTTTTTGATAGGCTTGACATAAATTTTAGCTTTTAATTAAAATATAAATATCAATATTAAGACACAATCTTAACATGCTGTAAGTCAGCATAATTGATGACCCTCATCATCAGTTATATTCGCGTTAGTCATCAGGCTTGAAATGATATCAATAGGGTCCATCACCGGAAATAATCATTGATGCAAGTCGCGCATCAATGCGATTTATATCTTTTCTAAAATTTAGCTTATTGTTGCGGTCGACAAATGCGGTTAAATACGCGATAAACTGGAACTTTTTCAACAATTAGCACATTCCGCTCCTTACCAGAATGCATTGCTGAACTAATCGAGTTACTAATCCATTTATTGTCATCTTTTAGGAGAAAAGCTGCCAGTTTTTCTGGCCGTTCGATACGTATTATCATAACTGAATACCCCGGAAGTCTCATTGAACAGTGACTTGCTAGGTGTGTCATGCAAATAAGTAAAGTAATTATTAGGAAACAAAATTTTTTACTAGACCCAATGAGTTTGATACACCCGGCGTCTGTCTTATAATCGGTAGCAGCGGATTCTATCTTCCCGACCTTGTTTACAGTTTGTTCGCAGACGCTGAGTATAAAGGAACAGTTAATAAGTAGCAAGCAGATCAGATTCAAATATTTAACTTTCATCAATCAAAACCAAGTTAAAAAATAGGATAGCGCTATACCTTCAAAGGCTTGTTGGTTCCGATCGGTCTATTTTTGAGTTTCTGCTGTTTAGCGAGTTTAAAGAGCTCTTGTTTGCGGATCCTTTCGGCAGCCATTAAAGACTTGATCTGAACTATGATAGCAGCATCTTCTTCGATCAGTTCAACACCGATCGCTACAGAACTTCCTCTCAACAGTTGCTCAAGTTTATGTTTTCGTAAATCCAAAAGACTTCTCAATTGCTTTCGACGTTCCAAAATTACATTTAAGCTCTCATTGATCATCTCTATTTGTCGAAGATCGTCTTGTTGAATTTTACCCAAAAGCACCTGATCAGTTACCTTTTTCAAAAACCGCACCTCATCTTCCACAAAAAGAATGTCTGATAACCATTCCTTGTTTTCAAGATATAGTTCCTGCAGCTCTTCGGATAATGTTGGTTGGATTAACGTGTCCATATCTGTTTATTTATATGCCCAAAGGTGAACAATGTTTGCTAGCGAACACATGATTGCAATCAAGGATTTAGTTAATTGTGGTCATCACTTTTAATTCAAGGACCAAATGATTTTAAACTATTTTTGGCTACCATCAGTTCCTGCCGAAGTTCTGCTATTTGTTTCAAAAGTATGTTAATCGCATCAATTCCCTCGAGGTTGATACCCAAATCATAATGCAAACGTACCATTCTTTCAACCTCCCTGATTTCGTTCAGGGCTATGTAGCGCTCGTCATGAAGTTCTAACAGGCTGATCAGTCCAAAATCATGAAGAGAAGATATAAACGATGGTTCAGCTTCATAGTGCAAACAGAATTGCGCAATTAGTACCAGATTCTCATTTTTCATTTTTGAGGTTACTTAATTCGGTGAAAAGTTCAATTTCTTTGGCCGAAAGGTTACTGGGTAACTTAACCTGGTAGGTAATAAATAAGTCTCCAAACTCAGATTCCTTTTTGTAAACCGGAAATCCTTTACCTTTGAGCTTAATCTTTGTTCCTGGTTGAGTCTGGGGCGGCACTTTTAATTTGACTTTTCCATTGAAGGTATCAACCAGCACCTCTCCTCCCAGCAGTGCAGTGTAAAGATCGAGATCCACATCTGTATATAAATTCTTCTCGTCTCTTTTAAATTTGGTATTATTATATATGGAAAAACGTATATAAAGATCGCCGGCAGGACCCCCATTGGCACCAAGAGACCCATGACCTTTGACCTTTATAACTTGCCCGTTTTCAATTCCGGCGGGAAAAGTCAAGCGGATGTTCTTTTCATTGACTGTAATTGTTTGTTGCTGACTTTGATAAACATCACTTAGGTTAAGGTTCAGTTCTGCATTCAGATCTTGCCCTCTAAATCGACCCTGTCGACCTTGACCTTGCTGGCCACCAAACATGGATCCAAACAGATCAGAAAAATCCTCTCCGGCGAACTGCTCCTTGCCATTTCCTGACGACCTGCTCTGCTGCTGTCGCTCCTGTTCGAACTTTTCAGCATGTTTCCAATCATTTCCATGCTGGTCGTATTTCCTCTTCTTTTCGGGATCGCTCAATACCTCATTTGCTTCATTGATTTCCTTAAATTTTTTCTCAGACTCCTTATTACCGGGATTCAGGTCGGGATGGTACTTTCTGGCCAGTTTGCGGTATGCAGACTTAATCACTGCAGCACTTGCTGATTTAGGTACATCCAGTATTTTGTAATAATCTATGTGGTCCATAAGACAGGTTAAAGCTGATGCGTCAGGAATTATTTAGCTAAATAACCGCCGTCAATTGGATAGTAGCTGCCTGTTACAAATGAAGATTTATCGCTACCTAGCCAAAATATCAGTTCGGCGACTTCTTCGCTTTTTCCAAGTCTGCCAATGGGATGAAGTGCTACGAGTTGGCTTTTCATTTGTGGATCAAGCGCATTCAGCAAAGGAGTATCGATGAAACCCGGACCCACTGCATTTACCCTAATATTTTTAGCGGAATATTCCAAAGCCGCGGTTTGAGTCAATCCAATAATGCCGTGTTTCGTGGCACTGTAACCAGCTGAGCCCGTAAAACCAACAGCCCCCAAAATTGATGAGATATTTACAATGCTTCCACCATTGTTATTCAACATGGCGGCGATTTGATACTTCATACCATAAAAAAGACTATTCAGGTTTACCGAAATGACTTTCTGCCACCCTTCAATGCTCATATTTGCGATAGGGTTCTGTTCTCCACCAATCCCTGCATTGTTAACTGCGATATCTAGTTTGCCAAAAGTTTTTACTGTAAACTCTACCAAAGCTTCCATCTCAGCAGCAACAGCAACATCTGTTTTGAAAAAAGATGCTTTGCCTCCCAAAGCACATATTTCATCTGTAAGCTTTTCACCTTCCCTTTCATTGATATCTGATACAACTAGATTAGCTCCTGAAGTTGCAAATAATAGCGCAGAGGCTTTTCCTATTCCTGATGCAGCGCCTGTTATGATTACTGTTTTATTTTTCATTTGCAATTGATTATTTCATCAAATCTAGTCTTACTAACTCCAAAGAGCCATGAGCTCAATCAAGCGTTTTAATGATATGGAACATTAAAATAGATATTGTCGATAATTTTAAAGAATGAAGGCCCTTGCTAATATCTTTCTTGTCGTCGATTTAAAATGCAAGTGATTAATATCATCTTTCTAAATGATCGGTATTTCGTTAGTTAACGTGAAACATCGCATTTTAGTCTTTTAGGACTATGTTTAGTAACGATAACGAAAATGGACAATAACAAATTTAATATAAAGGGTTTAACTCCATCGGAAGTTAATCAGTCAAGAGACAGATACGGACGTAATGAAATTGTTTTCCGAGCAGAGAATGGCTTTATCAAGGCTGTAAAAAGTATTGCAAAAGAGCCCATGGTTATCTTATTGCTGGTTGCCTCAACAATCTACTTCTTTACGGGAAATATAGGTGACGGCTTCTTTTTAGCTTTAGCTATTATATTTATCGTTACAATTTCTCTATACCAGGATTCACGTAGCAGGAATGCACTAGAAAAACTAAAAGCCTATAGTGAGCCCAAGAGTAAGGTAATTAGAAATGGAATAGCAGAAGAAATACCTAGTGCAGATATTGTTCTAGGTGATAGCTTAATGATTGAAGAAGGAAACTCCATTACAGCAGACGGAATAATTATTCAATCTAATGACTTCTCGGTCAATGAGTCTATACTGACTGGAGAATCATTTTCTGTGGAAAAAAACAAAGAAAGCACTGACAATTTGGTTTTTCAGGGCACCAGCGTAACGGGCGGCTTAGCTATCGTAAGCGTTACAGGAATTGGAAATAAGACCAGGCTAGGCGGCATCGGAGAAAGTCTGAATCATATCCAATACGAAAAGAGCCCATTAGAATTGCAAATCAACAACTTTATTAAAAAGATGGTAGCTGCCGGAATCTTTATATTCTTAGTCGTATGGGTGGTAAATTACATAAGATCTTTTGATATTCTGGATAGCTTGTTAAAGTCGCTGACGCTGGCCATGAGTATATTACCAGAGGAGATCCCAGTTGCCTTTTCAACATTTATGGCGCTTGGTGCATGGAGATTAATGAAGATAGGAATTGTAGTCAAGCAAATGAAAACTGTGGAAACGTTGGGCAGCGCGACAGTAATTTGTACGGACAAGACCGGAACAATTACAGAGAACAAAATGACTCTTGCCAAGCTATACTTAATGTCTAAAAACCAGATATGCAATGCAATTGGCGATATAGATGAGGAAAAAGCACAGTTGATAACAACAGGTATGTGGGCAAGTGAACCTATACCTTTTGATCCCATGGAGGTTGCCTTGCATGATGCATACTTATCAATTGTATCAAATGATGAGCGCCCGCTGTATAAAATGATCCATGAATATCCATTGGAAGGGAAACCGCCGATGATGACACACCTGTTTGAGAATAAACAAGGTGTGCGTATTATCGCTGCAAAGGGTGCTCCAGAAGCATTATTGAGCGTATCAGTACTGGACACTGAGCAAAAATTAATGGTTCAAGATGCTATTGAGACACTGGGCAAAGACGGATACCGTGTCCTAGGTGTAGCCTCAGCAAATTCCAGCGAATCTGAGTTTCCAGAATTCCAGGAGGAATTCAAATTTAACTTCCTAGGTTTGGTTGCATTTTACGATCCTCCCAAAAAAAACATCTCCCATATACTAGACCAGTTTTATAAGGCAGGTATTGCAGTCAAGATCATTACAGGAGATAATGCAGCTACTACTATCGCCATTGCAAAACAGATCGGCTTAAAGGACACTACTCAAAGTATCACTGGGGAAGAGTTGATGAAGCTTAATGATACGGAGCTTAAGGAAAGGGTAATGCGTATCAGTATTTTCTCAAGGATGTTTCCTGAAGCGAAGCTTAAGATCATCAGCGCGCTAAAAGCCGGAAACCAGATTGTGGCAATGACAGGCGACGGTGTAAATGATGGACCCGCCTTAAAAGCAGCTAATATTGGTATTGCCATGGGCAAGAAAGGGACTGAGATTGCCAAACAGGCTGCATCCCTAATACTTATAGATGATGACTTGGCAAGACTGGTAGATGCCATTGCGATGGGAAGAAGGATCTACTCCAATCTTAAAAAGGCAATACAATACATCATATCCATTCACATCCCAATAATACTGATAGTTTTTCTTCCTCTTGTTCTAGGATGGATATATCCAAACATCTTTTCGCCGATACATATTATTTTCCTTGAGCTCGTTATGGGACCAACCTGTTCAATTATTTATGAAAATGAACCTGTAGAAAAAGATATCATGAATCAAAAGCCTAGGATTTATACCAGCACGTTTTTCAGCTTCAGAGAACTGACAACTAGCGTCGTACAGGGCATTGTGATCGCTAGTGGTACTTTGTTGACCTATCAATTCTCTATACAGCAGGGATACAGTGAGTCACTTACTCGCACGATAGTTTTCACTACACTCATTGCCGCGAATATTTCATTAACCCTGGTGAACCGTTCTTTTGTCTATTCTATATTTACAACGCTTAAATACAAAAACAACCTCGTACTGATAATTATCAGCATAACCACGATAATCGTGGCCGCAATGCTGTTCTTCGATCCAATCACACAGATCTTTAATTTTCAAAAAATGAGCAATTTACAATTACTACTGTCCATTGGGGTCGGCGTTGTTTCTGTGATTTGGTATGAAATTATTAAATGGACAAAACGTGACTAGATCAATTTATTACATGATCAAAATCATGGGGCAGACCAATAGGTTTCCCCTTCTTTGCATAAATGTCAGCCAAATAAATCTCATGAAAATAACAGATAAAATGAAACCAACAAAATCAATCCTGATATTGACAGATTTTAGCAGGAGCGCAAAAAATGCGTCAGAATACGGGACCCACCTTGCTAAGCAACTCAACGCTAACATCTTATTGTTCAACTCCTTTTTAATTCCAGATCTGGGATTCGATTCTTGGCCATCAGCGCATCACGAATCTCTCTTGCAGCAAAGCAAGAAGAGTCTTGAAGAGGAGGTGGCCCGCCTTCATGGTATTTCGCAACATGACAATGAGGAATTTGAGACAAAAATAGATTACCTCAGTAGTGAGGGTGCCATTGCAGAAAACGTATCTGCTATCATAAAGGACAAACAAAATATTTTTATGGTGGTAATGGGGGGATGCAAAGCAAATGATAATGATGATATTCTTTTTGGCGTCGAAATTACAGAGATCCTCAGTAAAGTGAAGTGTCCTACAGTGATTGTACCTGAATCAGAATGCTTTCAGTTTTGATCTGTAGCTACGCAGCATAGTTTACGTGCGCTCGAAAAGCCATTTGAAAAGCTTCACTTTATTTTTAGCACTCAATCCGTATTTCTTGATGTTTTTTTCTACAATTAGAGACACTGCTTCTTCTATACTGTCGGTTAACAGGAACGAATTTGTATCATCTGCACCAATCGTCGAGTTTTTTTTCATTAACTCAATGTGTTCAAATAAATCCTTATGGTAGGCCTTTCCAAATATAATAATCGGAAAATTTTTTATAGTGCGAGTTTGAATCACGATCGATGCCTCGAAACACTCATCCAATGTTCCAAATCCATCAGGCATGACTACAAATGCAAATGAGTATTTAACTAGTAATATTCTACGCACAAAGAAGTGCTTCAGGTAAATCCATTTATCGACGTGAGGATTGGGTTTCTGCTCTACAGGGAGTTGTATGTTACAGCTGACTGACCTTCCCCTACTTCTTGAGCTCCGCGATTACCCGCTTCCATTAAACCCCGGACCGTCACTCGTGAGAATTGTAAATTCCAATTATGCAAATGCTGCATCTGCATTTCTGGTAATAATATTGATGATTTTCTTTAATACGAGCCGATCCAAAGACAGTGGTACAGAGACCGATAAAATGAAGCGCGCGAAAACCCCTAATCATTTCTAGCATGGTGTTTATGGTGAACTTTAGTTCAGTCCATCTTGGGTGGGAACCGCTTAAAAAAGTGATTTCCGATTTATCCATTAATTATTGGTTATATTAAAATATTGGATATTGGTTTTCCTGAAAAACCAGCAAAGGGATTTCAATATTCCTGGAGAGCTTTTGCGTTTGACTGCTGTTAAACAAATTGCCTGGAAAAATCATTTTGCGGTGAACCATCGCAAAAATATCAATGAATCCATTCTTAGCAATCCAATTTAGTCCGCGGCTAATGTCCGTATCCTCAATGTGCTTGTAATAAATTTTAGCATAATTGACTTTATTCGTCACTTCATTTAAAAATCTGTCTACCATTTCCTGATCCGCTTTTGTCTTACTAATGTGAATGATGAGTATTTCCGCATCAAATGGACGCGCAAAGCTTGCAATAGAATTAATTAGTTCTATATCTCCCTTATTCAAATCGCTCGCAAAAGCAATCTTGTTGACTAGCTCTGGAAATTTCTTGAAGGGTATCAACAGTACTGGACATTTGGCGCTATTGATTAAATCCTGACTGTTGCTTCCTAATAACATCCTGTTTACCATTCCAGCACCAAACATACCCATTACCACTAAAATTGCTTTTCTGTCATGGGCCAGATCATTGACCATATCCGTGACTGATCCCAAGGCGGTATAGTAGTCAATTCGGGGACCCGGATTACATGATTCTTGTTCATCCAACCGTAAATCCAAAGCCTGAAATTCAAGTTGCTCAATTGCAGAATCCCTTAGCATTTTATATTCATTGGGCAAGGTTTGATCGGAGGAAGCTGCCAGCATTTTTATCGCATGGCATAAAGTAAGATCAGCTTTCAAAGCGTTGGCCAAACTCAGTGCAAAATTGCCAGCAGTTTGTGACGGGGCTGAAAAATCAGTAGTGACCAGAATTGTTTTCATCAGTCTTTGTTAGTTTTTATCTTAGGAAGCAGTAATGGCATTTTTTTCTTTGGTGGGAGCTGATTATACAATGCAGTTTCAAGTGATGGATCTAGATGGCGGGAGTCTTTATAAAATACGGGAAGCCCGTCTTTTATTTCACAAGTTAGGTAAAGCGCTTTTTTAGGAATAGCTTTCATTTCATCAAACTCCCACCAGCGAAGTCGTTCCATATTTATAGCAACTGCTCTTATCTCTGCCTCAGGGACTTCATAACAGTCACCCAAGTATTGTCCTTTGATTAGCCGCATGTATCGCTGTAGATCATTATATACTTTAGATTTTGGCTGGGTGGATAATATCGCCGCCGTAAAACCTTCTTCTTCAATTGCTTTTGCTAATTCATTTACTGCACTAAAACTCGTTGCTTTGATTATACCATCTATCTTCCTTGCTGAAAAATACGGGTTTAATTTGCCATAATGAAGATGATTAATCAAAGTGATCATGGCATCTGTCAGTAATATATCAAACCTTACTTTTTCCTGGATTGATATTTTTTCGGGCTCGTCAATGATCGCTGGAAAATTGTCATAAGTTAACTCTCCGGGGTGGTAATCAGCATGTGCAAGCCCGTATTGGAGTACACAATCTAGAAGCATCATTGCTTCCTCGATGCGTTTCGCCTCACCTCTATTTTTAATCCAGAGGGATTGAAACCCGTTTTGGAGATAGTACCTCTTTACAGATTTAGGATAATTCAGTTTGTATTGTTTAGTCAAGTCATTTAGTTGCATCGAGAATTCTTTGGAATAGGATACTGACTGCCCCTTGACTGGATTAAAGAACAACAACGTGGTAACTAACATAGATAAGACTGCAAAAATGGTTTTCATAAACATTAAATTACAATGGTAAATATTCTGAATTTATTGTTAACAAACCATGACCGACATCATCAAAGCCAGTGATTTGAGTCTTTCAGCAATGATTTTGGTCACAGTAATTTATGATTAGTATCATACCGCTCAGGGACACTGTCACAGCGGAACTTATTGGTAATTCCTATCTTTATACCCATGGCGCTAATAGTTAGTTTTAAGAAATTTCTTGATGAAACCGGAAATATAGCCCGTTTTACTGGTCGCTTTTTTTCAGTAGGTATGAAACCCAGATATGAAAACAGAGAATTATTAAATCAATGTTACAATATTGGCTACCTATCCTTTCCCTTGGTCGCACTTACTGCATTTATCATGGGGCTGGTACTTACCATGCAATTAAGGCCTTCACTTGTAGATTATGGGGTTGAATCGCAGCTACCAGTGATGGTAGGACTAGCCATTGTACGAGAGATTGGTCCGGTGATCACGGCTTTAATATTTGCAGGAAAGATCGGCAGTAGTATTGGTGCCGAACTGGGTTCGATGAAGGTGACTGAGCAGATAGATGCCATGACAGTTAGCGGCATTAAGCCTTATAAATACCTTGTTGCAACTCGGGTTATGGCAACAACCCTAATGTTGCCTTTGCTCACTATCCTCGGCGACGGGATCTCCTTATTTGGTTCCTATTTGGGTGTAAACATTCGCTCGGTAACCAGTATTGATTTGTTCTTTCTTCAGGTTTTTAAAAGTCTGGAGTTTAGCGATGTACTGCCTTCTATCATTAAAACATTGTTTTTTGGTTTTGCCGTGGGCATTGTAGGATGTTATAAAGGCTTTAATTCGAGCAAAGGTACTCAGGGGGTTGGGATATCGGCCAATTCAGCCGTAGTTTTATCGTCGGTTTTAATTTTTATTATTGACTTGTTGGCAGTGCAGATCACTGAATTACTGGGACTTAATTAATAACAATGGGAACAACCGAAGTCGAATCAGTAATTGTAATTAAAGATTTAGTAAAAGGTTTTGGAGATAAGATCATACTGGATGGATTTAATTTGACTGTAAAAAAGGGCAGCAATGTGGTAGTACTTGGTAAATCGGGTTCAGGTAAATCCGTACTGATCAAATGTATCATAGGCTTATTACAGCCAGATAGTGGAAGCATCAATGTATTTAAGGAGAATATCCCGGGAATGAATGAAGATGAGCTAGATAAAGCTCGTTCTAAAATTGGTTTTCTGTTTCAAAGTAATGCGCTTTATGATTCAATGACGATACGGGAAAACTTAGAGTTCCCACTTTTGAGGCACTGGGTCGATATTAAAAAAGAAGAGGTAAACAGGCTAGTTAAAGAGGCTCTAGAAAATGTGGATTTGCTTCATACACTGGACATGATGCCTTCAGAATTGTCAGGAGGAATGCTGAAGAGAGTTGCTCTGGCAAGAACAATGATTCTAAGACCAGAGGTTATCTTGTATGACGAGCCTACAACCGGACTAGATCCTGTTACTGCAAGGGAAATTGAAAAACTGATCCTTAAACTGCAAAAGAAAAACCATACTTCTTCTATTATTATTTCGCACGATATGAACTGTGTAAAAAATACGGCTGATTTAGTGGTACTTCTATTGGAAGGAAAATGCTATATCGAGGGAACCTATGAAGAATTAGAACAGTCATCGGATCAAAATATCAAACAATTTTTCGAATAAAATAATATAAAATGAAGAATCAGGAAGTTAATAATATTAAGCTGGGGGCGTTTGTTTTATCGGGGTTAATTCTAATGATACTCGCCTTTTTCATGATAGGAAAGAACAACAATATATTCGGGAACGACTTCAAACTAAAGGTTCGATTTTCCAATTTGAATGGTTTAACAGAAGGCAATAACGTGCTTTTTTCCGGGCTACAGGCTGGAACAGTTAAGGAAATTCAACTCATTAACGATAGCACGATTGAAGTTATCATGCAGATTAACAGCAAAGTGAAAACATTTATCAATAAAAACTCAGTCGCCTCAGTAGGTACTGAAGGACTAATGGGAAATAAAGTGATAAATATTAGTCCGGTCAAAGGCATAAGTAAAAAAGTAGTAGAAGGTGATGTTCTTAAGGCAAAAAACATTGCAAATATGGATGAGATTATAGAGAAATTATCCCAGACCAACAATAATGTTGCAAGTATATCAGAAGTTTTAAAAGGCACAGTCTTGCGAATCGACAGTAGTGCAATCCTAAAATTAATTAATGACGAGACGATTGGAATAAATCTTAAAGCCTCATTGCAAAACATTTACAAGGCAACCAATAATGCCAATATTATGACTGTTGGCCTTAATAAGATCATTGACGACATCAGAAAAGGCAAGGGATCTGCGGGGGTTTTGCTAACTGATACTATAATGGCCAGTAAGCTAAAGGATGCTGCAATACAAATCAAATCGGCTGGAACCAACGCAAATTTGATGGCTTTAGAAATGAATACCATTGTCAAAAAAATAAACTATGACCTCAATAAAGGAAATGGGCCAGTTAACACTTTACTCAAGGATTCCTTAATGGCAAAAAACATCAAGCAGACCGTGGACAATCTACAGAGAGGGACCGATGGATTTAATCAAAATATGGAGGCCCTAAAGCATAATTTCTTTTTCAGGGGATATTTTAGAGGCCTTGAGCGTCAAAAGAAAAAAGAGCAAGCTAAACTACTTGAAGCGGCCAAAAAGAATTAATTGTATCTCTATAGCGCTACGTATTCTAAAACCAATAAAACTAAATCAAATGGAATTTCATAAAATCTTAATTGCGATAGATAGCAATCAAAGTTCAGAAAAAGTTGCTATAAGCGGCCTGCAACTGGCCAAACAATTCAATGGACAAATTGCGCTGGTCAGTATAGTTGATCCCGACAGCGAGGCGGATAACGATTCGCCAACTGCAAGGGAATTGGAGGACATGATGGAGCACAACTCAAACCGTAGTCAACTCCAGGTCATAGAAAAAATTTTCAAGGATTATCCTGTTAAAAGTTTCGTGGAAAAAGGCAAGCCCTCCAAAGTGATCATAGAAACTGCTGAAAAATGGGATGCAGATGTCATCGTTATGGGCACCCACGGAAGAAAAGGTTTACCACATTTACTATTAGGCAGCGTTGCTGAAGAGGTGATCAGGCACTCAAAAAAAACCGTAGTAGTAATTCCAGTCAATAAATAATCAAAATCTCAAATCATATATTTTGATACAAATAAAAAAAGAAGGTGTTATTCTTAGAAAGACAAAAGTAGCTTTCGAAAGTGGTGGTGTACTTAATCCTGCCGTAATTAAAGTTGGTGCAGAGGTTTTTATGTTCTACAGAGCAGTAAGTACAGGTAACTATTCGACCATTGGCTTTTGTAGGTTGAATGGCCCATTGGAAGTTGCGGAGAGATATGATTACCCGGTTCTACTGCCTATCGGAGATCGAGAATCAAAAGGAATTGAAGACCCGCGTATTGTACAAATAGAAAAAGAGTATTTCCTAACCTATACTGCCTTTGATGGTTTCAATGCCTTAGGAGCATTGGCAATTTCAACAGATTTAAAGACATTTGAAAGACACGGAATTATTGTACCCGTGATATCATTTCCCGAATTGAAGGCATTTGCGGAAAGTACTTGTAAGCTAAACGAGAAATATTCAAGGTTTTCCCACGACAAAACTGAAATGAACAAGGACGTCAAGCTCCTTGTTTGGGATAAAGATTTCATATTTTTTCCCAGAAGAATAAACGGTAAGCTTTACTTTCTACACCGCATCAAGCCCGATATACAAATCGCCTGCGTAAATCAAATCTCAGACTTAAATGTGTCATTCTGGAACGACTACCTATTGAATCTCAATAGAAATATCGTTATGATTTCTAAATACGAACATGAGATCAGCTATATTGGTGGAGGATGTCCACCTATAGAGACAGCTGAAGGCTGGCTAATTATTTATCACGGAGTCCATGATACAGCAGATGGATATGTATATTCTGCATGTGCAGCGTTGTTAGACCTAGATAACCCAAAAATCGAAATTGCACGGCTACCCTATGCATTGTTCAAGCCGGAAACAGAATGGGAATTGTTAGGGAAAGTTAATAATGTATGTTTCCCTTCAGGAACCGCTTTATTTGACGATACCCTATATATTTATTATGGTGCTGCGGACCGACAGATCGCCTGCGCCTCCGTCAGTTTAACTACACTTGTTAACGAATTAATAGCCTTCAAGATATGATGTTTTTGCAGTCGGCAGACTGAGATAAAACGACGAATCATTTCCAATCTCACTTTCTACCCAAACTTTCCCGCTGTGACGTTTGATAATTTCAGTTGACAGGTAGATTCCTAGTTCAAAAGTCTGAAACAGATTTCATATCGCCACTTTCTACCCTGTAATATCTATTCAAAAAATTGTTTAGAACCTGACTGATTTTATCCAGATCAGCCTCCACTGTCAAGGCTTCGCTTCTTTTAAAGACTATTTTTTTTTACTGCGATGGATCAGGTTTGCATAATAGCGTTTCACGTTTACACGAAAGATATCAAAAAATAAGGTGAAACACAAAATTGAGCATGGAAGTAAAAAAGCTTTGAAGCCTAGGTGACTAAATGAGTAAGCGCCTGACAGCGCACCAAACATGAAAAAAAATATTATGGACAAACGTAATTTTATTTTAGAAACAAGTTCCACTTGTCCAGCTTGATTACTTCGGTTCAACTGTGCAATCTCAATACCCAGATCCGTGAAAGTTCCTGTTAAATGAGTAGTCCTAACTACAGAACCCGATATGACAGAAACTAATGCATTTTGCAAACCCATGGCAAAAAGAAGGCAGCCAACGAAAAATCCTTTAGGAAAAAATGAATCCTTGCCATTGCCATAAATGGCACAAAATATTAAAATAACCAATTCTAAGACAATAGGAATTGCAAAGGAAAAGCGTTCATGATGACCTATTCTGGTAATGATTAAACTTGAGCATAACGCACCTGCAAGAAATAATAGCATCCAGACTGCTACAGTTCCTGCGTTGCTCCAATCCTGTTGGGCAATCCGTTCGGCAAACAATGCGGCGTGACCAGTTACATTGGTTGTCAAGGTTGAGAAACCCAAAAAACCGGCTGCATTCACAAATCCGGCAGTTAGACACAATAAGACTGCAAGCCTGAAGTTATGTGTATAGGTTCTTTTAATACCAAAATGTCTTAGCATCCCACATACTTATTAAAAGGGATCAGTCAACTCACTTATCCTAATCAATTTTTTATTAACAAACTCCTGTATACCAAGGTTGGACAACTCTCTTCCATATCCCGATCCTTTCGTTCCACCAAAAGGAAGATCAGGTTGGGTCCAAGTTGGGTGATTGATAAATACCATTCCAGTGTCCATCTGTTCTGCTAAGCGCTTTCCTCGTTCTATATTACTGGTAAAAATACTCCCCCCCAGACCAAATACCGAATCATTGGCAAGGGCAATCGCCTCCTGTTCATTCTTCACCCTGTAAAAGGAAGCTACGGGACCGAATAATTCCTCGTGATAAGCAGCCATACCTGGTTTGAGATCACCTAAAATCGTTGCTTCGATAAATGCCCCTTTGCGGTCAATCAATTTACCACCCAAAAGAATCTTTGCTCCGGCCCTGACACTGCGTTGAACTTGTTCCACTAATTGTATTACAGCTCCTTCAGAGCTCAACGGCCCCAGTTGTGTATCCTTATCCATTGGGTCTCCAACTTTGAGCCCAGTAAGCTTAGCTTTAAATTTATCCAGGAACTCGTCTGCAACGGCTTCAAGTACAATGATTCGCTTCGAAGCAACACAACACTGACCAGTATTATTCATTCTTCCCACTGCGGCCCATTCTACCGCTTTATCAATGTCAGCATCTTCCAAAACAATAAAGGCGTCGCTGCCCCCAAGTTCCAGTACTGATTTTTTCAGATTTTTGCCAGCTGCAGCAGCGATACTTGCACCAGCGGTTTCACTTCCGGTAAGGGCAACACCTTTGATCCTTGGATTTGCTACAAGTTCGGCTATCCGGCTACCCCCAACAAATAAATTGGTGTACAAGCCCTGAGGTGCACCAGCTTCCAGAAACAACTTCTCAATTGCCAATGCGCATTGAGGTACATTAGAAGCGTGTTTTAGCAACACTACATTGCCTGCCATAATGTTAGGTGCAGCGAAACGGGCAACCTGATAAAAAGGAAAATTCCAGGGTTCAACCCCCAGCAGAACACCAATTGGCGTACTCTTAAGGTAAGCCTGACCAAATTCAGTTTCCAATTTCTGGTCACTTAGAAAAGCTTCCCCATTTGAAGCATAATAGTCAATAATGTCAGCGCTAAGCGCGATTTCTCCATAACTTTGAGCAATTAATTTACCCATCTCCAATGTAATTAATCTTGACAACTGGTCTCTTTGTTCACGCATCAATTTTGCGACAGCATGTAAGAGACTCGCCCGATGCCCATAGCTGGTTTTGCGCCAGCTTTGAAAAGTTTCATCAGCAATAGAAATCTCAACCGCCAACAATTCAGGAGACATTTCCTGAAAACTTTTAATAAGTTCGTTATTAAAAGGATTAATAGTTTGTATAGCCATAATTTGTATTATTTAATTGTATTGTAGACTTTATAAAAACGGGCTTCAGTTCAGAGAAATTTTTACTTTCGCATATACTAAACTTCTCGTCAGATAGCAGCATCTGGACTACTTAAGGGCTTTCACTAAGGTATACCATAACGATGTTCGTAAAATCTAAAGGTCTATAAAGTTGTTAATATCCAAAATGATGCTAATCACCTCTATAGAAGATTGGCATCATTAGATGGAACCAGCTTTACAAATCCGAAAAACATTTATCCAAACAATGCTGGCTTTAGATTGTATCTTTGAAATAGAGATTGAGATAATCTGTAAATCAATAATTTATGGAAAAAGCAGTTCTGCTTAAAGCGATTATCGATAATGCCATAGACGGTTTGATTACTATAGACGAGAACGGTATAATTGAATCAATAAATCCATCAGCCTGCACACTTTTTAAATACACAGAAGCGGAAATTATAGGAAAAAACATCTCTATTCTTATGACTAATAGCGATCGTACACATCACAACTCTCACCTGTTCCGGTACAAAAAAACAAGAGATGCCAATATAATCGGAGTAGGGAGAGAACTGATTGGTCAGACAAAAAATGGTACCCATTTTCCATTTCGACTTGCCGTAAGTGAAGTTAAATACTCTGGGCGAGTAATCTACGCGGGCTTTATTCATGACTTGACCAGGGAGAAAGATGCAGAATCCAATTTACAGGATTACGCATCTTCGTTAGAAGAACAAGTACAGGAACGTACACTTTCATTAAGGGAAACTGTTGCTGCACTGGAACAGACTAAAAATGAGCTCAATTTGTCTCTTAAAAATCTGGGGGATACAGTCAACATTCTTAAGCAAACCCAGGGAGAATTAAACCTATCATTAGACAAGGAAAAGGAACTCAGTAAACTCAAGAGCAGATTTGTTTCAATAGCTTCACATGAATTCCGCACCCCCTTGAGTCTCGTTCAATTGTCTGCATCCTTAATTGAACGTCATGCCCTGCCTTATGAAAACCCAAACATTAGAAAACACGTAATAAAGATTAAAGATGCTGTGTTAAATGTCACTGCAATTCTGAATGACTTCCTATCACTGGAAAAAATCGATGGCGGAATGGTTCAAGCCAAATGTAATTATTTTAACATGAAGGAGTTGGCAGTAGAAATTGCTGAGGAAATGCAAATTGCATTGAAAGGAAATCAAAAAATATTATACAAACACAGGGGATCAGATACCAGTATAAAACTGGATCAAAATCTTTTAAAAAACTGTATCGTTATACTAATTGATAATGCCATCAAGTACTCCGGAGTAGACTGTGAGATACAGTTCTACACCAAAATCAATCATAAGAACTGCACAATTAGAATTTGCGATAATGGGATTGGAATACCAATAGATGATCAAAAACATCTTTTTGAAGCATTTTTTCGTGCACACAATACCGGAAAAATATCAGGTAGTGGACTCGGTTTAAGTATTCTATCACGGTACACTGAACTAATGAAAGGAAAAGTAGACTTCAGAAGTAGAATTAATAAAGGCACACTTTTCTTCCTCAAATTCCCTATATCATGAACAAAAAGATACTGATCATTGAAGACAATGATGCCATAAGGGAAAACATTGTAGAAATCCTTGGGATGGCTAATTATGACGTCTGCGAAGCAGATAATGGAAAAATTGGTGTCGAAATGGCGTTAAAATACTTACCAGATATCATTTTGTGTGACGTTATGATGCCCGAGCTTGATGGATATGGCGTACTTCATATGCTGAATAAATATGTTGAAACATCTACAATTCCCTTTATTTTCCTAACAGCAAAAGCGGACCACAACGATTTAAGAAAAGGAATGGAAATGGGTGCTGATGACTACTTAACAAAACCATTTGACGACATGGAATTGCTGAATGCAATTGACGTTCGCCTTCGAAAAAAAGCACATACAGAACTCCAGCAACATAATAAAAACAATGATTTTAATGCGCTTCTCTCCAAAACAAACGGTCTAGCCGAATTCGCTAAGCTTATCGAAGGCCATAGGAATCGTGAGTTTAGAAAAAACCAGATAATTTACTATGAAGCAGACGTAGGCAGAGGTTTGTATCTGGTGGTAAAGGGAAGGGTAAAAACCATTAAGTTATCACAGGACGGCCGTGAGCTAATGACCGGTATGTATTCAGCTGGCGATTACCTCGGTGTAAACGCTATGTTTAGTAACAACCCGTATGCCGATACTGCGACCGCTATAGAAGACAGTAAAATATGTATGATTCCAAGTGAGGAGATGGAAAAAGTACTCAACTTATATCCTGACGTTGCTAGAAAATTTATTCATCTCCTATCTTGTGATAACCAGGATAAGGAAGAACAGCTGCTTCAGTTGGCGTATAACTCCGTAAGGAAAAAAATGGCCGGAGCCATTTTGCGTTTATATCACCAACAAACTTCTAACAATGATCGCGTTTCTATCACAAGGGAAGATTTAGCTGCCATGTCCTGTATGGCAATAGAGACGGTTAGCAGAACATTGTCAGACTTTAAAAACGAAAAACTAATTGATCGACAAGGAACCATCATTACTATAATGGATCTTGAAAGACTCTCGAAAATGAAAAATTGATCCGTTAAAAACAGGATCTTAATTAAGGCGCTAATTACCGTCTAATTTTCGAGTATACCTCTACGATATTTGGAACTTCATCTTTGGTGATCACCAAATGGTGAGAATAGATCCGCTTTAAATATTCCTTATCGACTTTGGTTAAGTGACTAGTATGCCACTCCATCCACCATGACCACATTGAACCTTCGGCCAAACATTTATCGGGATTTGGAGGTGTTCCACACTCATGGTACGCGATTGGAATCCGGTCACCTATAATCTGTTTCACTTCTTTAAACATTCCTGTCTGCGGGCTGTAGACTACTCCATAAGTATCAGTACCGGCTATATCGACATAAGCGTCACCCGGGTACCAAATGGCTTCAGGTTTGCCTGTATAGCACAAAACCCAAATCAGATTGTTCAACTTGCGTGTCCTTGTATAATAATCATACATTGCGATCCAAAGCTTCTTAAACTTCTCAGGTCCCTGTTTGCCCCACCAAAACCAGTTGCCATTGAGCTCATGAAATGGTCGCCATAATACAGGTACATTAGCGCGCTGCAACTGTTCCAGCAAATCGCCTTTCCTTTTGAGCTCTGACCAAAATATTTCATATTCCTTTGTACCTTTCATAAAGCATTTATCAATATCTGAAGACTTTTTACTGCTTTCGTAACCTTCCCCATTTCCGGGAGCTCCCATGTGCCACATTATTGTTGGAATTCCTCCTGATTTCCACCAATCAATAGCCCCCTTTACTTCATTCTGGTTGTCTCTTTCCGTGATGAAATCAAAGCCATTGATGGCGGGTAGTTTCCCAGTATTTTCCTGAATGTACTTAATCTCGTCAATTCCCCAGCTAGAACTCATTTGGCCCGACAATATCCTTTTTTCCATACATATCATTGAGATAAGCGTAAAGAGCAACCGCTTCTTTGGACGCTTTAGAATTTGAAAGACGATATTGCGCGTGAAGACAAAGAGGCAGGATAAATAAGGCCGCTAGCAATATTTTTCTATGTTTCGTGATATTTAGAATTTGGTTCCATACTTTATTCAGCGACAAGTGATAGATAACAGCGCGGATCGAGTTTAAAAATTGCCTGTCCATTCCCAGCTTCGATATTGGGAAGTATTTTGAAATTTCTGGTTCTATCAGTAACAAAGACTTTAAAAATTTTTATTCCCGGCGGAATGCCTGTAAGCTTGGCTTCCCGACCTGCACTATTATTCACAATGTGTATGGTTAAGCCTGTTTCAGTTCCTGCAAGGGCGGCTACCGAAATATCGGCTCGGCTAGATTGCACCCTTATATGACGTTGTCCACTCTCCGTGTCCCCAAGTTGTTTCAGTTGAAAAAACCGCCGGGTAGGTTTAAGCGGAGCTTTGTCGCCAAAAATACCACCGCCAGTTAGAAGGGAGTAGTCAGCGGTCAGTTGCCATTGCAAGATAGATAGTGGTTCACAAATCGCAAGCAACCGTGTGTATAGATTAATCTCTTCCAACGCATAGGATTCCTCTTCGAAATATGCGGGATACTGCCAGGCTGCGGCATCTATACTACCTTCTCCAACAAGTAGTTGCGTGTTAATTTGTCTAGCTGCATCTGCCCATTTCTTTAACGTTTCCGTATCCCAACCACGCCACGAATGAAAAGATATCGCTCCAATGTAAGGACGACATGCAGCATCATTAAGTGCCGGATAGATAAATTCATAAGTATTTGCATCAGAATTATCTCCTAATAGTAGCTTTGTTTTTAGTCCTTTAAATTGAAGATGGAAACCTAATCCTTTAATGAGGCTGGCATGCTCCTGGGCTGTTTGCCTTACATTAATTCCAAGATCAGATTCATTAAAAGAAAAGTATGTGGCTTCGGTCCCATAGTTTGATTTTAAATAGAGGAGGTAATCGGTGATTGACTTATAAATTTGCTGCATCCTATCCTGGTTCAACGGGTTGCCCCAAACACCTTCTGGTGTTGCCCTGTTATTTGGCTTACCCACTATTGCCCATGCTGGAGGCGACCACACAGAGACGATAACTGGCATACCCAGTTTACTAAGCCGCTGAGCCATCCGCATTGATTTTTCCACATGAGCATCCAGCTTTCCATTCACTGCTGCTGCAGTTGGATCGTTCTCCAAAGTCCTATGCCATTCGCGCCATGGCATTTCTACCCGGCCCCATGCCACTTTCATATTTGCTAAACAATAGTCTATTACTTGTTGATCAGTCAACGCATTTTGAAGCCTGAAATTCCCACCGACTCCAGCAAACGGCCTGCCTTTAATTGAAGCATCTAAGCTGATTTCTACGGGTTCAGAATCAATTTCGCCATTAACACTGATTTGAAAGGATTTTTCATAAACAATTCCTTTCCTGAAGAATCCCTTATGGATCGGCAGAAATAATTGTTCATAATTTTTATCTTCGGCATTTTTGCTGATACCTGATTCTTTTGGCTTGATATTAAAAACATTCATTCCTGAATATTTTACCTTACTCCATTTTACATCAAAAAAAACTCCGGTTAAATTAGTATCTACTTTACTTTCGCATTTAATGACAACATTAACCACACCTGACTTTAAATCTTTTACAATCTGAGTAAAAATAATACCTCCTATTTCAGTATTGACGGTCTGAATGCTACCATCACGCAAGAACTTCGGCTTCTGGAGTTCTTTTCCTGAAAATTTAACATCTGACCAACTCCCTTCACCGACAACAGTTAAGCGGGTTCTAAAATCTAAAAGTTGCCCTTTAACCCGAATTCCGTTTAAGTCTCCCCAGGGCATGAGTTCAGCTTGGGCGAATATTCTACCAACTGGTAGCGCGACTAAGAAAAAAACGGTAAAGAATAGTTTGAAGTAAATGTTCATTTGGTTATATATATCAAGAATATACTTTATAGCTAGTTCAGCGTTTTTTTGTTCAAAATTGTCAAACAATAATACGGATACTCCATCAATTACTCCCAAGTTCATGTAAGGTATTTACGCAATTGCTTCCAAGCTGATTCCATTGTAAATCCTTAGAACCAAATATTTTAAGGAACTATTAATAATGACAAGCTTTACACTAATAAATTTAACAAGTTATTAATGAATATTTACTGATCTCAATTCTAAAGCTGAATTCTAACTCAATTCCTTAATACCAACGTTTTCCATATGTATTCTCCAACCTGTCTCCCTTGTACGGACCCCTGATCAACACTATTCCTAAAATGTATACCCCCATAATAACGGCTGATCGAAGTTTCATCTGAAGCCTGTAAAAAAGAGGTAAAATGGCGTTGAATACCAATATACCGAAGGTCACTAGTATCCATGTATTCAAAATTATCACCAAAGAGATGCGTCAGCATAACTGCAGCCGAACCGCTGATAGCGCTGTGCCCGCTCGGGAATTCTGGGAATGGTGGCGTTTGTAACATAGATACCCAATTAGGATCTATCTCCTCATTAATGACAGTGATCGGGCGGATATACGCTGTGGTGTACTTCACCTCCCAGCAGCTTATAAAAGCATCATATAGAGCGATTGAAGTGAGTGCATAAGCTTGTGCTGATTTAACAGCATCTGCCTTAGTTTTTTTGCAAGCTATAGCCGTTATACCTATCCAGTGTCCGCCAGGAGTAATTTTTTTATTTGCAAACATGGTATGCCCGTTATGCTCAATCACAAATGGATTGTCATCCCAAAATGTAGCTATCTGCAACTGATCCGGCGATAGGTTTTTACTCTGTTCATATACTGCAAATGCCTGTTTGAAATATTTACTCTTTTTATCTTTACTGAATGAGGGCGGTGGCGGTATTGGAAAATCTTTAGAAGACTTTAGCACAAATTGCTGCTGCGCTCCCCAGCAAAACTCTACCCCTTCCAGATAATCGGGTGGTGTGGGTCGCCATTTACCATTGTCATTATTACCAAGATAACGGACTTTACCTCTACTTTTAGCATATCCGTCATTGTCTGCTCTACCCAAAACCGCAATACCAATCTGCTCTCCAAATGCTACTGAACGCAAAAATGTACTATCGTCGAGGTTTGATTGGTACATTGAAACTACCTGGTTCTCATATTTTTTGAGCGTATCTACAGAGAAGGTCACCTTATAAGCAACGGTAAAGAAAGCTTTTGATGCCGCGAGTGTGTAATCATACTTTTTTCCTTTTTGAGGCTTTGGCATTGTTTTAAATCCTGCAATCTGCTCGGCAATTGAGTTGTATTTAGCATCCTTAAACCTAATCGCCTCAAAAGCGGCAAGCGACGTGTACCCATAAATACGGCTGGCTACGGGCGGAGTAAACGCATCATATATGATGAGCTGTGTAAGGTGATCAACATTCTGATGTAGCACCTCGGCATCAGCTATCATTTGGATTTTTGCCCTTTTGCCGCAGCTTAGACCAAGAAGGCAAACAACAACTACAACTTTGAAGTATTTCATATAACTGTGACCCACCAATTTCTATTTGTTTAATGATATGATCCAAGTGGCAATCATCCGGGCATCCTTTGCCGATACCTGTGGCATTGGTGGCATCGGTGTCGAATATTCAGGCCAATGCTCTGGTTTAGGATTTTTAATTAATTCCAATATTTCCTCGATGCTATATTTGCGTTTGGCAATATCTTTAAATGAAGGCCCAACTTGTTTAACATTAGGATTATGGCAAGCCGAGCAGGTGTTCTTCATTAATAACGGCTTAACCTCTTCATAGGTTGGCACTTTGTTCACCATCGCTGTTGCAGTTTTAACGGCAAAAGTCGGTTTTACAGCTTTAACAAGCATTGCCTTTGAGTTTTTGATACTTACTTCCTTCAATGTCAATTTTTCTCCTTCTGGAATATTATTTAAAGTATAGTATGCTGTAGGATGAACCAAATTAAAGTTATTTTCTTTATCCCTTACCCCCAGAGTAATTGTATGGATAAAGTTTTTACGTAAATTACTAATGATTATGCGAGACTTCAAACCATCTTTAGATACTTTTACTCCAGTTATATTGGATTTCAAATTACCTACTGGTGGACTGCCATAAACACCCTGATATTTATAGGTAAAGCTCTCTACGGAATATGATGCCAAATCTTCTGCTACTTTTTTGTCGACCGGCTTGGTGAATTCTATCTCAAAACCATCCGGCATGGCACGAATTGCGCGCATCTCAAAGGGAGTGTTATTATTCCAGACCAATCGCTGCAAACCCATTGTCGCCTCTCCTGCGGATCCCCAGCCCCTATTAGTTTCGCCAGCGACTAGTGAACCATCTGGCAACCATGCTAAACGCACAATACCGGATTGAAAACCACTCCTAAACGCCCATGCGGCTCCCTGGTATTCACCATTTACTCTTTCAAGAAAAACCCTATCTACAATACTCTGCCCTTGATCACCAACTAAAAGCTGTCCCGAAAATGGGCCAAAAACACCCTCGGGTATCTTTACAATTTCTGAGTTTGATATTCCCAATATACCATGCGGCAACCAAACAGCTGGTAATTGCAGTTCAGGGATTTCCTTTTTTGCATCAGCGAGAGTGCGGTACTTCTCGTCAACAATGTTTTGAGGCTTAAATGGCTGTCCACTCTTATCAAATTCTACACGTGGATTGTTTGTAGCAAAAAACTTCTCAGGTGTGAGTTTTAAAGGGGAATTAGGCAAGTTACTCCATACCAAACTCGCAGGATGCCCCATAAATCCACCTTTTTTAATCGGCATTATACTGCCAGAACCTATCCAGTCGCCCTGATTGTCGCTATACCACAGCTCGCCGTCGATCATACTGATTCCACATGGAGAGCGGAAGCCTGCAGCCCAGGGGGTAACCACTCCTTTGTCGGTGATATTAAGCACCCAACCTCTATAAGGCACAAAGCTTTTGGGATGCCACCAGTCGGGGGGGAAACCAAGGTTGAGGCTTACAAAGAACGATCCGTCCGGTGCTATCTTAGGACCAAAACTATATTCATGGTAATTACCAGATAATGGCCATGCATAAATCGTTTCAAACACATCGGCCTTTCCATCCATGTCGGTATCTACAAGCTTGGTTAGTTCACCGCGTTGTACCACATACAATGCGCCATCCTTATAGGCTGCACCTAATACTTCATGCAAACCCGCCGCAAACTTGCGGAAGTAAGGCTGCTGACTTGTGGGGTTCTCCACCATATAAATATCTCCGCGACGAGTAGTAACAGCGAGTACTCCGTTTGGAAGCACACACAAACCGCCAACTTCTAGTATGGTACCCTCTGGAGCAGGTACTTTCATCATCTTAAAAAAATCTTCTTCTTTGGGAGATTCTGCCTGCGCTGACACAAATTCGCTTTTCCCAATTAATGCTCCTGTAATTAGTAAAAAAAGTAATATTCTGCTTATTATCTGATTTAATGAATTTATCATAACCTTATTTATAGAATGATCGAATAAATTAATTTTTGTTTAATGGGAATGATTAGCTCCTGAAAGCCACCGGAATTTCGTACGACGGGCTTTTCGCCTCCGGTACCGTCTAAACTGATGTAATAATTATCATCTATACAGTACATTCCGCTTTTAATCACTTCAATTTTCCTACCTGTAGCTAAGCGTACAAATGTCCCTTTGACAGGACTTTCCAGACTCAGTTCCCTACGTATGCCTTTTCCTTCTGGCATCACTGTGCTAGCATCATTTACCAATGTGCCATAAATCAAATATTTAAATGTAGGGCGTCCATCTGCAAGCGTATAGCCTTTTGGTTTGAAAGCGGTACCCGTAGTATCTGTAACCCATGCAGCATCTCCAGTTATTAGCCTGCGAATGGCTGGAGCGGGTTTTCCAAAATACTGCACAGAACCAGCTGGGCGGGAAGAACCATCACCACGTTCGTGCCACATTGGCGTTGCATCCAAAAACTCTCCGCGCCAAAGTTGAACGATCATACCGTTATCTAAATCGTAGGTATAATGCAACTGTTCTGGACTACCTACGCCTACAGCATGATTTACGCGAATATTACCTGGAAGGTCCGTAAAGCTGCGGAGTATCGTGTTTTCTTGTGCATTAATAAGTATTTTGTCAATGGCCTCGAGCGAGCTAAAGTTAGCATCACTCAGTAAATACTCGCGGATACCTGGACCAGTCACCGTTAGCCCCAAAGCTGCCTTAGCCCAGTCTACATTTTTAGTGTAAAATATCTCGAAGGGAAGCTCAGCAACAGGAAGAATAGAAGCACCTACTCCGGTGAATTCCTTCGTGTCTACGACTTTAATATTGTTAATTTTCAAAGTTCCTTTTCCGCCGGGAACGCTTAATTTAAACCTGTATTCACCAGGTTCAGCGATATTCAAAAAGCCTGTATATTTTAGCACAAATTCATTATCGAGCTTAACCACGCTTGATGTCAGCATTAAAGGTGTTCCCTGCGCTTCAGGCTTAAAAGCCTTATAGTCTGGTTCCTCTGAAAAATTACCTTTGTAAACCACATATTTAAGTTGAGATATTTTAGGATGCGACTTGTTAAAATTAGTATAACTTATGTTCTTAAATGCAACAGCCCCCTGATTCCCCTGAAACCTTAACGGTCCATCAGCGACTTCTTTATTGTCTAACGCACCCTTCGTAGGTCCTGACAGTTCTATGTTTTCCTGTACTAGGATCCCATTTAACCATAAGTAAAGTATTTTGGCGTTAGCAGTCTTAACTCCTTTATCATCAAATCGTGGTGCTTGGAATGATACTTTAATGTGTTGCCAAAGGCCAGGTGCCCTACTTACATTCTGACGGGGTGCATGACCCTCGTAAGCCTTTTGTCCCTCAGGTTTGGAATCGTCCCAGCGCTCATAGACACCACCATTGTCACTTGATTTAGGATTTATTATTCCCCAGCTATCCGATAATTTGACCTCATAGCGCCCTTGTAAAAAGATGCCGGAGCTTGCTCCTCTTGACATCATGTAGTCCATCTCCATATCTATATCTCCATGTTGCAGGGCAAAATTAAGATCGCTACCGGATTTCATTTTATCAACCCGGTTAACCAAAATACCCTCGCCCTTTACAACTGTAAATTCATTGACGATATTTAAGTCAGCATAAACCTTACCTACTATTTCCCAATTTTTGGCAGGTGTTGTAAAGGCCAGTAAATCATTTAAAGGAATCTGGCTTTTAAGCGACTGTGCGCTTATATCACCTATCCCTAATAGATTGACCAGTAGCAAAGCAATGCAAAATTGCGTGTAATGTTGTCTATTCATTTTTCATTATTTAGGCCCACTAATTAATGAGCGCTGTGTTTGTTTAGTTCTTTAATTCCCTTAGCACTCAATTAATTCCTAAAGGTAAACTGCGTTGTTTACCCGCATTATTTACAATATTTATATATTTAATATTGCCGTTATTGCTAATAAACCTTGCCGACTGCGATAAAAAAGATGATCCATAATAAAACTCCTGTCTGGCTGTTTTCCCATTTTTGTATTGGATAATAGCGTAGGAATCATCTGGTTGTACAGCAATAGTACTAGCTATAAACTTTTGTTTAAATATTTTAATAAAGTCTTTATGCTGACTGGCAGCTACCAATACCTCTCCCTTGCCATTACTTAGTTTTACTAAGGCCTTGCCATTACCAGGTATATAAATTCCACTTTGCAATATGCTTAACGGTTTGAAACCACCCTTGCCATTGCCTTTTAATATTAAACCGTTAAGCGCATCATATCGCCCAATAGATGCATCCGTTCCATAATCGTTACCATTCATCATTACGTCAAGGTTACCATCAGCATCAAAATCTCCAACCTCCATACCGTTAATTACCGATAGCTGGGCTTGCATGGGTAAAGGGATAAGTTTGAATTTACCATCTCCATCATTACGCAGGTAGCAAGACTTAAGCATATTGGCCTTTAACCTTAACGCTCCCTTTCGCTGCTCAGGACTTAGTATTTCATCAATAGTGGCTTTTGCGTACGATTTATAATTGGTAAACTTTTTTTTCATACTGATCATTTGTTTTGCCATATCATCCCTGCCAGATACCGGAAACTCCTTGCGTTCTCCATTCTCATCTTTCAAGAAAAGAGACGGTATAGCACTGTAACCACTGTTATCGAAATTCTTTGCGGTGATGTAAACCGGATATTCGTCACTGGCCTGCATCAAGCTATTTTGCCCCAAGTTACCTATAATGTAATCTGTATGCCCCGAATTGCGGAAATCTCCAGCAACAATGGAACTCCACCAGCCCAACTTGTCTGATACGCCGGTTTTAGCCGTAACATTTACAAATTTCCCTTTATCATTTCTGAGCATTGTAATCGGCATCCATTCCCCTACCATGATCAGATCCTGCCAACCATCGTTGTCAAAATCAGTAAACAAAGCATCGCATACTAATCCTATATTTTTTAAAGCAGGTGCTACCTCTGCAGTAACATCTGTAAATTTTGCAATTCCATCGTGGCTATCGTTGCGTAAGATAAGACTTGATACGGGCTCGGGATATTCCCATGGTTTTACCCTCCCGGAAATAAACAAATCAAGCTTGCCGTCCTTGTTATAATCAATTGCCCGCACACACAACTTACTGGTAAGGTTTGCCGGAATTGCCGATTTATCCAATTTAAAGTTTCCTTTACCATCATTTATGTATAGCCTGTCCTGGTATTCCGGACTATTGGCTGCAGCTTCATATCCTCCGCTCGCAGTATATAGGTCGAGGTTGCCATCGCCATTGGCATCAAAAAGCAGAATCCCCGCATCTTTATAATATGGTGTTTCTAGTGCCACCTTTGGAAACAAATCTTTTTGCTTAAACTTCCCATCGCGCTGCTGAAAAAACAACTGTGTTGGATTGTAAGCATTTCCACCAACTACCATATCATCTAAACCGTCGCTGTTCAGATCGCCGACTGCTATTCCAGGGCTATATTCGGAGAGCTTATGCGGGATCAGCTTTTGGACATTAAAATCAATGAAGCTAGCATCCTTGCTGGAATAATGAAGGGTTAGCGAGTCGGTAATTTCTTTAAACAAGCCATTGGCATTCTTCTGCAAAACAGGTAAGTAGCTATTGGTAGCATCTGCGTACTTCAAACTTAGCATTTGATCTGCCTTTACCTGAGTCAGCTTTTGCTTTTTACCATCTGGCCATCTTATAACTACAGAATCAACAGTGGATACTTTTCCTAAACCGAAATGAGCAATACCTTGTACAGTCGACAAGTAGCCTCTATAAGGGGTATTTTCATAAACCTGTTGCTTATCACGATCGTAATAGATATTTACCGTTGCCCCAAGGCCGTTTAAATTCATTTTATCACCGGTAAAACCAATTTGTAGGTAGTGCCTGGAATTAACCGTTTTATCATCTCTTGAAGTATTACGATAAACCAGTGCTTCATCATTAATATTGTTAATGATCATATCGAGAGCACCATCGTTGTCCAGATCGGCGTAAACTGCGCCGTTTGAAAAAGTCGGTAATTGAAGTCCCCAATCGGTACTTACATCTTTGAAAGTAAGGTCGCCATTGTTGGCAAAACCATAATTATGAAGCTTAATCTCTGGGATTTGCTTGATAATAGTTTGCTTTGCGGTAATGGCAAAGGCCTCCTGCCGATAGGTCATAAAATCGCGATCTGAGACATCACGTGGGAAACCGTTGGTAATAATCATGTCGCGGAAACCATCGTTATCAAAATCAGCCACTAAAGGGGTCCAGCTCCAGTCCGTCTGGGCAATACCACTTAAAAATCCTATTTCACTAAAAGCGGGCGCACCGATTTCACCCAGCTGTCCTACCCTGGGTCCTTGGTTTAGCTGTAATGTATTACGAACATATTGATATTGGTAGCCATACTGATCAAAATTCTGGAAGGTTTGATAACTGTTAGGACCAAGCATCATTTTTTTACGGTAATTGTCTTCTGGATTCATATCCAATTCAATTACATCTGCAAGGCCATCATTATTTATATCAATTACATCCTGCCCCATTGCATTATAGGAGGTGTGTTTAAAATACTCTTTTGATCGATTGGTAAAAGTACCGTTGTGGTTGTTAATGTACAATAGGTTATCACCAGAGAAGTCATTAGAAATATAAATGTCTTTCCATCCGTCGTCATTAAAGTCAACAGTTGTTGCAGCGTGGCCAAATCCATCACGGTTAAGCCCAGCCTCCTTGGTAACATTTACAAAACGACCGTGCCCTAGTTTATCATCCCAATCATTACGGAAAATTTGCCCCAGACTATGGTTGTCGTTGTAATTTACCGTTCCAAACAAATTCGGGTTATAACTGGCGGAAGCACTGTTTACAGTCAAGTACATATCTAAGTCACCGTCATTATCGTAATCGAAAAAGTTGGCCATTGTAGATTGATAGCCCGCCTCTAAGCGATACTCCACAGACATATCTTTAAAAACGGGTACCCCATCTTTCTTTACGCCTTGGTTTATATACAGGAGATTGTGGCGCTTTGCTGCGACTTTAGAAATAGTATTGCAAACGTATATATCCAACAAACCATCGTTATTAATATCAACTACAGATACTCCCCTTCCCCATCGGCCTGCGCCATCCACTCCAGCCTTTTCAGTAATGTCCTCAAACTTAAAATTTCCTTTATTCACGTAAAGTCGGCTCGACACCATATTTCCTGTAAAATACAGATCTGCTAAACCATCACCATTGAAATCACCTACTCCAACCCCTCCACCATTATAAATATTCACCAAATCTAGCGGGTTTACTGTGTCAGATTCTGTTATCAGATTATTAAAATGGATACCGGAATGAGCTGATGATATTTGCTCAAACAGTGCCGGCTTGTTACAGGATGAACTGAATAAGACCAATATAACGTTCAGCACAAATGGAATTCTATTCATGTATAAGTTTAGCAATAAAGGATTTTAGTTTAAGTGGTTAGTAAAATAAGAAAAAGGATCCCTCATTGCAGAAGGATCCTTTATAAATATAATGTTTGTTATTTAGTATCCGTCATTTGGTACTAAGTTTGGATTTAGGCCGATCTCGTATTGAGGAATTGGGTATAATTCGCGTCCTCTAGGAATCGTGATATTATAAACTTCCTGAACAAACGACGTAGCAACACCTGCTCTTCTTAGGTTATAGAATGTCGAATATTCACCCGTAAGCTCATGACGATAATCGTGATATACCATTTGAAGCGGATCAGTTATAACTTTGCCTTCACTCATAAAAACCACCGGTGCAGTACCCCCAAAAGCTCTGTCGCGAAGTACTTTCAAGGTAGCTAAGGCGCCTGCATTATCGCCTGTTCTGGCTTGGCATTCTGCTTTGCTCAATAAAATTTCTCCATAACGTAGAAGGATTTGGTTTTGTGCTCCAAAAATATTAGAAACACCAGAGTTGCCATCCAATGTAGGATCGCGCCACATTTTCGTACTATAATACCCACTTCTTGGGATTGCATTGTCTGTTCCTACCCAAGGGCGAGCCACTGTGCCACAGGTATTGATGATTTTTCCATCCACGCCAGTATATTTAGCCTTAACAGCAGCATCTGTGCTAGCAAAGCCTGCAATTACCAGCGGATAAGATTTGATTCCCCCTTTGGCAATTATGGCCGGACTAGGGTGAACATCGCCTGGACCAATAATAGATGCTTCTTTACGAAGATCGCCTGCCTGAAAGCCATCATATAAAATTTTGTTTCCATAATCGTAACCAAAGTTTGATACCTCCTCTGGCATACCAAAAGAACCAATCCATGCTACTTCGTTACCACCACCCCAACTCTGGGTACCTGCAATTATAAACTGTACTTCAAAGATAGACTCGGCATTGTTTTCTTTATTATATTCATGTATATCGATAAACCTCGGCATTAATTTATACTTACCGTTAAGCTGATTGAAATTTACCAAAGCCTCCGCATATTTCTTTAACCACATTTGTGACGCACCTAGATAACCTAATGCAGCTCCTTTTGTGGCACGACCTAGATCTGAAGCGCCATAACCTTCCTTCCAAGGTAGTAATTCTGCCGCAAGTTTAAGATCCGCCTCAACTTGTGTAAATACTTCAGTCTGGCTATTTCTTGGTTTTAAACCATCATTAGCACCGTTCGACAATTCTAAAGGCACACCACCAAAGCTAGATGCAAGATAATAATAGGTCATACCTCGAAGAAAGTAAACTTCACCAGTCAGGCGATTGGCCAATGCTTCGTTAAGTACACCTTTAACCTTCATCGTTTTCAAGATCTCTATGGCCGAATTTGCACGTGCAATACCGATATATGCACGCTGCCAAAATACCTGGATACCACCGAATGTACTTGGAATCGCGTAGGTATTGTAAAACCTATCATTACCCCAATTAAAAAAGTCATGAGTCTGAAAATTGGCATAATACCATAGAGACTTTTTTAACAAATCAGCATTTTGGTACGTATCATAGATGGCATTTACCAATGCAATGCCGTCAGCGGGTTTGTCGAACAAAGCCTGGGCAGTAGGGTTAGATGAATCGGTCTGATTCAGGAACCCTTTCTTACAACTAAAGGGCGTCAATACTATCAGTCCAACTGCTAGTATATATAAATATTTTTTGTTTTTCATTATACGTTTCTATTACTTTAATATCGTCTAGAATGTCACATTTAAACCCAGCGTAAAGAACCTCGACGAAGGATAAGTACCAACATCAACACCAGATGCCGTTGCGTTATTTGAAGAGGCATTATTATTATTAGGGTCTGTGCCAGTTGGCTGTCCAATTTCCGGATCAAGACCGCTGTATTTAGTAATTGTAAACAAATTTTGTGCAGCTAGATACATCCTGACCCTACTCATGGTAAGTTTCTTGGTAACATTAGAAGGAAGTGTATAACCCAAAGTAACATTACGTAAACGCAGGTAACTGCCGTCTTCAACATATATACTGGAAGCAACGTTATTGGCGCTCACATCGTCATTATAATTCACCCTTGCATATCGATTAGATAGATTTGTTGGCGACCAAGCATTTTTATAGTACGCTTCACTTACATTTTGTATCCCTACGAAGCCCGGTGCCTGGAAACTCTCTAAATTACGTGCCTGATAATTGAATATTTTGTTGCCATAACTGCCATAAAAGAACGCATTAAAATCAAAGCCTTTATATGCAAGATCAAGGTTAACGCCACCATAAAATTTAGGAATCGGACTACCTAAGCTAGTTCTGTCATCAGCTGTGATTTGCCCGTCTCCTGTAACATCTTTAAACTTACGGTCACCAGGTTGTGTCTTCTGAGAGCTATTGCCCTGGTAATTTCCGCTTGGAGCTTTTGCATTCAATGCATCAATCTCAGCTTGAGTCTGGAATATACCAACACTTTCGTAGCCATAAAATTCGCCTACAGCTTGTCCAATCCCAGTTCTACTAAACTGAAGCCATCCGTTAGCTGGAGTCGTCAGGTTGACAAGATTGCCTATAAAACTCGTATTTTGCGTGATGCTTAATAGCTTATTTTTGACCGTAGTAACATTCAAACCTATACCATAAGTAAAGTCGTTCACAGTATGTTTATAGTTTAAAGCGACCTCAAAACCCTGATTTCTGATACTGCCTGCATTTTGAGCAGAATTAGTTACACCAGATTGCGAAGCTGTTGGAATCTGCAATAAAAAGTCTTTAGAATCTTTCCTATAATAATCAACCGTTAAGCTAAGGTCGCCATTTAAAAATGCCGCATCTACACCAATATCTGTCTGTCTTGAAGTTTCCCAAGTAAGGCTTTGATTGTCGAGATTGACATACGCTAACCCATCTTGATAAGCGCCGCCAAATGGATAGCCCACGTTGATAGGCGAAGTCGCCGGTCCTCCAGAACTGTACCTTGCCAGGTATTGGAATGGCCTGATGCCCGCCTGGTTACCAACCTCACCATAACTAGCTCTCAGTTTTAGATCTGAAAGAAATTTAACATCTTTTAAGAATGACTCCTCTTTTGCTCTCCAGGCAATTGATCCCGAAGGAAACACACCATATTGATTACCCTCGAAAAATTTAGACGATCCATCGCGTCTTACTGTGGCAGTAAAAAGGTACCTATCCATAAACTTGTAGTTTAGTCTGGCGAATTGGGAGGCAAGCGTAAAGGTCTGCTGATTTCCAAAAGCAACCAGGTTTTTAACCTGAGAAAGATCCCTTATGGCATCACTGATTAACGCATTACCGTTACCACCAACCTGGCGAAATTCATTTTTTTGTTGTGAAATACCGCCTACAAAATCTACAGCATGTTCGCCGAAAGTTTTAGAATAAGAAACCGTATTTTCCCACAGCCATTCAAAAGTATTGTTTGCACTTTGGGAGTAAATATTAAGAATATTTGGACTTGCAACACCGTATTGATCTAATGAACGCGTATCTGAGGGCATAAAGTAATATCCCGAATAATCGGTAGTATTGATACCTAGATTAGTTTTAATTTTCAGACCTTCAAACAAGGTCGCTTCTAATGAAGTGGTACCTAGAAAGTAGTTTGTTAAATTTTTAGAGTCTTGCGATTCTATAGTATAAAGTGGATTGTTCCAGCCCCTTGTATAGGTATTAACGGGGTCGTAGAAACCATAATTGCCATTTTCATCTTTAGCTTGGTTGGTTAATTTGTTACCACCGATGGTTGGGATCAACTCGCTTAATGTTGCCAAAGCACCAGTACCAAAAGGGTTATTGGCATTTTGTCTTGAATATTTCGCAGTCGATGACGATTTAAGCCATTTTGTAGCATCATAATCAATGTTCAATCCCAGGTTGATTCGTTTGAAATAGGAACCCGTTACTACCCCTTTTTGATCAAAGTATCCAGCAGAAAATGACGACTGTACTTTTTCACCTCCACCACGAACAGCTAAATTATAATTTTGTCTTACACCAGAGCGGTAAACTTCATCCTGCCAGTTCACATTTTGTAAAGCAGATGGGTTAGCCCATTCTGGCAAACGGTCGAAACCGGGAGTCTTATTTGCAAGTGTTGCCCATTGCTCGGCATTTAATACCTTATATTTTTTAGGTTCAGACTGAACAGAAGTATAAGCATCTAATGCTACTTCAACACCATCTCTTCTACCTTTTTTAGTGGTAATAATCACAACGCCATTTGATGCACGCACACCGTAAATCGCAGTAGCTGATGCATCCTTTAAGATATCCATTGATGCAATATCGTTTGGATTGATATTGTTAAGACCACCAGTGATTGGATATCCATCAACTACATATAATGGCTCATTGCTACCCAAACTACCAACACCACGTATCAATACCGTAACACCACTGCCTGGTGCCCCGTCATTGTTAGTTACCTGCACACCTGAAGAACGGCCTTGCAATGCCTGATCCAATGCAGTAACTGGCACTTTAGCTACCTGTTCTGCAGTAACAGAGCTTACCGAACCAGTAAGGTCTTTACGCTTAGTAGTACCGTACCCTACAACAACAACCTCATTTAACGCGCTTACGTTGGCAGCAAGCTTCACTTCGTAAGTGTTTGCAGCTCCTATTACCAACTCCTGTGAGTCGTATCCAAGAATACTAATTACTAGAGTTCCATTTGCGGGAACAGCCAACTTGAATGAACCTTTAGGATCGGTAACCACACCCGTAGTGGTTCCTTTTATCATAACTGTGGCCCCGGGAAGAGGGCCGTCGACCGAGGTAACATTACCACTGATTTGCCTAGTTTGGGCAGATGCGGATAGGCTTATCAAAAGAAATAAGCTTAGCGTGATCAACCCCACAAAATGTCTAATTGTTAGTTTTCTCATCATAGTTTATATTTAGTTTAATCGGTTAGATAAATCGAATTGATGAACATAACATCAGCTGATTTAATCAAATTAAAAGTACGGGAGCACATTTAGATGGAGTAACACAAATGTTAATATTTATGCAACAAATGTTAACTCCTTTTAAATACTTAACTTTCAGCTATTTAATTAGAGAAAATAAAATTATTACAGGACAAACCCAATTGTGTGACAAGTAACCTTAAACTTCCGGAGCTAATGCTTCTTTTATACTCTTACGGTAATCGTTGACATATTCTGATGGAAGCAGGCCATACTCCTCCTTAAAAACCTTCGCAAAATACGTCGGATTGTTGAATCCAACTTCGTAAGCAACATTAGCAATACTAAGCTGGCTTTTTTGCAACAATTGAACAGCTCTTTTTAAACGAACGGAACGGATGCAGTCTACAGGGGTTTTGCCAGTAAGGGTTAGCAACTTTTTATATAGAGAAACCCTGCTCAGGTTAAGTAGTTTGCTCAACTCCTCCACAGAAAAATTCACCTTGGTAATATTTTGCTCTATATACTCAAAGGCTTTCTTTAAAAACTTCTCATCTTCAGATACAACATGGATATCTTCTGCCCTCACTTCAATTTGTTTTTGATAGGTTGTTTTGAGGGTTTGCTGCATTCGAAGTGAGTTATTAATCTTAGAAAGCAATATTTCAAAATTGAAGGGTTTTAGAATATAATCATCTGCGCCGCTGTCTGCTCCCGTTAATTGATCTCCCTCTGCAATAAGCGCCGTTAATATAATAACGGGGATAAAGGCAGTACGCGGATCAGCCTTTATTTTTTTACAAAGCTCGATACCGTTCATTTCGGGCATGCTGATATCACTAACGATAAGTTTAGGATGCATTGAAAGGGCTTTTTGCCATCCATCCTTGCCATTAACAGCCTCAACAATGTGAAAGCTATCTTTCAAATTCTCTTTCAAATAAAACCTTAGGTCATCATTATCCTCTATCAATAAAATAGTTGCCTTTTTTGCGGTACCCGGTAAACTGTGCGCTATCTTGGGGGCTATTAGAACCTGTGCCTCATAATCAGACGGGGCAATTACTTCCTGCTCATTTATCTCTTGCCGCTCCTCAAAAGGTAGCGTTACTGTAAAACAACTTCCATAATCAGGTTCACTTTCCAATTGAATAGAACCTCCCTGCATTTTCACAAACTCTTTGGTTATAGAAAGGCCTATGCCACTTCCTTGATTGAGCAAGTTTTCAGGCATCTGATCCTGAAAGAAACGATCAAATACTCTAACCTGATTTTCAACCGCAATGCCAATACCGGTATCTATCACCTTTATTTCGAGGTTATTATGATGGTCGCTTTCCCCGGTTCGAAGTAGATTTAATATGACACATATTTGCCCACCTGAAGGGGTAAATTTAAAGGCGTTAGAAAGCAGGTTGAATAATATACGCTCTATTTTATCATGGTCGAAATTGGTATCATAACTACTATAATCGCTCTCAATAACAAATTCAATTCTTTTTTGCTGAGCAATATCTGTAAAGGATGTGGAAGCTTCTTTAATAAATTTGATGATGTCGCCTTGTTTTAAACTAAGTTTCAGCTCATTGTATTCCATTTTCCTGAAATCCAACAACTGATTCACCAGGTTCAGTAATCTTTTACCGTTTGTTTTTATGGTGACAAGCTGACTATGCTGATCAAGATTAGTTATTGTTTTAATTAGATTATCAATTGGCAATAAGATCAGTGAAAGTGGTGTTCTAAACTCGTGACTCACATTCGTGAAGAATTTTATTTTCATCAAGTCAAGCTGATGCATTCTTCGCGCTTCCGCACGTTCTTGTGCAATTTTACGCTCAGCTTCAATGCTTGCCTGCGTACTTTCAAACTCGCGCTTTAGTTTATGTATACCCCGGTGGCGTATATAAAGCAAACCACCAATCAGCAATAATACATAACTGATATAGGCGAAAGTTGATCTAAAAAATGGGGGTAAGACATTGATATTCATTGAAATCTCCCCTTTATGCAATTCATAAGGATCCTTTATCCGCACTTTGAATATATAATTACCACCATCGAGATTGGTGTAAGTAGCCTTACGCTCATTACCTGCAACAGTAATCCATTCGTTATCAAAACCTTCTAGTTTGTATTCCAGTTTTGTTTTTGCTGGGTTAAAATAATCACCCGCCGCAAATTCTATGTCAAAGACATTCTGATTGTGTTTTAAAGTGATCTCTTTTGTTTCAGAAAAGGCCTTAGTAAGTACCCCTTTACCATTTACAATATCACCCGCCGTCACGCTTTTATTAAAAAGTTTAAGATCAGTGAATAGCAGATGAGGTTTCGGTTTAAATATATTAAGGGTTTGTGGGTCGAACAGGTTAAAACCGTTCATACCGCCAAATACAAGTTCCCCACTTCTTAAACGCTTGGCTGAATATAAATTAAATGCCCTACTCTGGAGCCCATCCAGTTCATTATAGTTATTAATTTCTACTCTATATTTACCATCAACTTCGCTGAGCATAATGCCCGAAAGACCATTAGTAGTACTTACCCACATCCTTCCTGAGTAATCTTCGATAATGTTAGACACGTTATTTGCAGGCAGGTTTAGCCCTTCTTCAATGTTCAGAAATTTATTTGTTTTGGTATTTAATATACTTAATCCATCCTTTGTACCTATCCATATTAACCCTTTCCTGTCCTGTGTAATGATATTTACATCATTGCCTATAAGGCTATTTGGATTTTTAGGTTCTGATAAATAGTTTTTTACCTTATTAGTTCCTTGAAATAAAACACCTACCCCTTTATCCCTGCCAATCCATTTGTTTTGATCCTTGTCTACAAAAATTTCGGAAGTATATTCAGAGATTCCAGGACTTTTAGGATGTCGGAAACTATTTGTTTTGGGATTCAAAACATTCAGTCCCCCTGCGAATGTCCCTACCCAAATTTCGCCCTTGGCGTCTTGAGTAATCGTATAAACCCGATCGTCTGTTAAGCTATTCGGATCATTGATGTTATGGCGATAATGGGTAAATGTTTTACCATCGTAGCAATCCAAGCCACCGAAGTAGGTCCCTATCCAGAGTTTTTTCTCTCTGTCGATAAATAACCTTATTATGATATCGCTGGTAAGGCTATTAGGATTGTTAGGATCATGTTTAAACTGCGTGTACGTGTTAGTGGACCTGTTAAAATAAATAAGTCCGCCGCCATTTGTACCTATCCATAGGTTACGTTTATCATCTTCTTCAAAGCTATTTACATCTTGGAAAGGCAAGCTCTTGGGATTGATAATAAGCCGTTTATAAAGCGGGAATTGCATGATACCTCGATGATAATAACTTATACCTTGTTTAAACGTACCTCCCCAAATAATACCTGTATTGTCTTTGTAAAGGTAAACACTGTTACCACTTAACGATCTGGGATCATCAGCCCGACTAAGTATATAGCTAACTTTATTAGTTGTCGGATCGATCACATTGATACCCCCATGGTCAGATCCAACCCAGATTTTATCATCATCTGTTTGGATAATGCTGGTAAGTACATTTGAATTGAGCCTACCTATCGGACTGTCCTTACCGTAGTGCAGCAGGCTATTCGTAAGTGTCCCATAGCAATAAACTCCAATAGGCCCATCATCAGAGCATATCCAAAGATTTTGCTTATTATCCATAGTCATGATAAAATTCCGCGGCTTATTATAGATTTCCTTAGCAAGTCCATCAAACCGGGTTATAATTTTATCAGCTCTTGTATCCAATTGTTCTATTACACCATCACTGTAAATTAGCCATAAATAGCCATGCTGAGAAGTCACAATGCTAATCACATGATTTGAATGTAAGACTGCAGTTGAGCTTGGGGAATTGCTGTAATAAATAGTCTTTCCACTTTTAGGATTATGACGATAAAGGCCCCTTTTATGGGTTGCGAACCAAAACTCTCCCTCCTTATCCTTCTTTACACGGGTTATGGGGCTTGCCGGTATTTTATAGCGAGCCAGTTCTGCTGTAATATCGTTAGAGAACCGCTCCATCGAAGGGTCATATATACTGATATTGTTGTGCGTAAAAATCCATAATTTATCATCCGGGCCTTCAGCAATATTCATCACATGATTCTCAGCAAGCGAGTTTGGATCTTTCGTATCTCGTTTAAATATTTTAAACTTGTTGCCATCATACCTGTTTAGCCCAGATGTTGTACCAAACCACATAAAGCCCTTTTTATCTTTATAAATACAATTAACCTGGTTATCAGAAAGTCCGTTTGTGATATCTAAATGGGAGAATTGGTAGCTATTATTATTCTGTGCAAACAGGCCTGCAGGGATGGAAAAAACCCAAATACATAGAATATATATTTTAAAATGCATAATTATATCTGGTTAACGGCGCCTCCTAAAAAGGATTTACAGCTGACTAAAGATAATCAAAAAATGTAGCTTCCACATTCATAGGTGGATCAACTATTCAGACGAATGGTCTTTAACGTAATGTTCGCTAATTCAGAAAGGTGTAATTTCAGCTTGCCAGAATCCAAGAACCGAATGGGAAAAGGTTTGACACAGAACTTTAGATTCCGGAAAAGGTGATTAAAAATATCGTAAATGACTTTAGAAAATTTGAAGTATAGCGACTCTGGTAATGTTAATTAATTAACGCAGGCCATTTAGCTTCTTACAATGCAATCATCTTTATGCCATGGTTATAAAAATACAATCATCAAAAACTTAGAAAGAATGGGAAAAACAGCTTAAAGAATTAAAGAAGTTACTACCTAATAGCATTCATCGCAATCCATTTGACAGGTGTATTCATCGCAGAATTTACCAATCAAAAAGAAATTGTATCAAGGGTAATAAGTGGGTCGATGGACAAGGATTAACACCTACGAAAGCACAACAAATCCTGTATTAATTAGCGTGAACATTTTAGCCATTTTTGGGAAATAAAAAACATCCACAACATTCATATTTTCGTATCTATATTAATAGTAATCAACCATTAAAAATGAAATTAACTTTAATTATGGCAGCGGTTCTAACCACTTTATTAGTCATTTCCCAATTATATTTTACGATGGCAAAAACAGAAACGCAACCTTACAGGGTTATAAAAACCGAAAAAGAGTTTGAGATACGCTTATATCCTCCTGCTACTATGGCTACTATCTCTATGGATGCAAAAAATTATAAAGAATTATCCTCGGCGGGTTTTAAAAAATTGGCATCATACATTTTTGGAGGAAATAATGCCAATAAAAGCATTGCCATGACCAGCCCTGTGCACATGGACATCAATAAGAACCAATCATCTATGAGTTTTGTAATGCCGGCCGACTACAACAAAGAGAGTTTACCAAAACCAAACGATTCATCTGTAGTAATTGAGACCACCCCAGAAGAGTACCTTGCAGCTATCCAGTTTAGTGGCTACGCTAACGACGACGAAATCAAAACTTATGCTGGGAAACTAGAAAGTGCTTTGAAAGCCAGTAAGATCGATTACTATGGAAATTTTCGTTTTCTAGGTTACAACGCGCCATATCAGGTTTTAGGAAGAAAAAATGAAATTATTGTCAACGTTCGTTGGAATAGAAAATAAACACAATCACCTTATTTAGAAGTCAAAAATAATTAAACTTCCGAACCTGACTCCATAATTAGATAATTGTTTTCTTCCTTCTATTTAGACCTGCTCAGAAAGCCGACTAAATCAATGATCTCTGCATTGGTGAGTGTTTCAAACAATCCATTCGGCATCATGGATACTGGCATCACTTCCCGCGACTGGATATTTGATTTGTTGATCACCGTGGCATCCTGTCCGACGATTCTCAAGGTGATCTGCCGGTCATTCTCCGAACTGATATTACCAGAATACGTCCGTCCATCGCGTGTAGTTATTACCACCAGCTTGTAATCATCCTGGATCTCACCGCTCGGATCCAGCACATTAAACAATAAATAATCTACTTTAGAACGATTAGAGCCAGTCAGGTTCGGTCCAATATTGCCACCATCGCCATACATTTTATGGCAGCTGCCGCAGCTACGCATGAAAATAGTCTGCCCTTTTTTTAAGTTCGATTTGTCGAGAGCAGTCGGACTGAGCAGGTCACGGTATCTTTTAAAAGCCAGTTCATTGGAAGGTAACTGATCTATGGGCCCCCAAATCTCCACGAAACCGCTGCCTACTACACGTCTCAGTTGACGTGCCACACTGGCTGGAATATCTCGCTTCTCAATCGTCTTATTTTTTATGGCCTGAGCCAGCATCCAACCCGATCTGGATCGCGAAGCCAATGTTTCGATGGCTGATTGCTGATCCTTTTCATTCAGTTTCGGATAGCGGGAAAGCAATACCTGCGCCAGTTTCTCACTGTCGTAACTCGCCATGGCTCGGATGGCATCATTATGAAGTAAGGGATCGTCCAGAAGTCTTGGAAGCTCAGCTTCCAGTTCCAAACGTTGCTGAGCAGAAAGTGTTGCCAATGCCTTACGCCTGCTTTCAATACCTGCATTTTTGTCACGGAGCGTACGAAAATAAGCCGCTGCAGCTTCCGTATCACCAAAATACTGCGCGATTTCCAAAGATAATTGCTTGTTTCTTTCACCAGACCTTTGCAACTTTACGTAGGCCTCTTTCCAGTTTAGAGGAGTTTTAAGATCTGTCCGGCCTTCCAGTCCATCTCTCATGCCGATCACCATCGCCGTATCAATCTTATTTTGTTTTGCCATCCAACTGACCAGCGCGTCCGTTACATCTGCATCAATTGCCCTTCGGGCGATGAATTTCCGGATCAAGCTTAACTTACTTTTAGCAGCCAATTCAAACGAACGCTCCGGTGATTTTGCTACCATAGGTTCAATAGCATACCAAAGCATTTTCGGTAGATTATGGTCGTTTTCATCTTCCCCGTGCTGAGATAAATTTGAAGCAAGTGCCCATCTTTTCTCTAGAGGCAAGCGCTGCATTGCCGAAGTCAAGTATAGCCGTACAGGAGCAGATGTCTCATTTTTGGCCATAACAGCCATCTTTTCGATCACCGCATCAGCAGGTATTCCATCTTCCCAGAGCAATTGTACAGCCCAACCTCGGATATATTCATCTTTATCATCTAGCGCAGCTTTGAGCTGAGCTGAAGACAGGCCATTGCATACATAAAGTGTCCATAAGGCACGTAAACGATAGTCGCCATTCGCATTCTTTAAGTAAATCTCTGAAAGCGCTTCCAATGTGCCTTTTTTAAGTTCCTTTTTATAGGCTCTGTTTTGCAGGATGAGTCTTGCACGCCGGGAATGCCAGTCGCTTTTGCTTAACTGGAAATCCACCAGCTGCTTATCGCTCAATTTGTTCAGATCCGAATACCTGTTTTTAAAATTCTGCGACAAAGGTATCTTTGGCGAGATCCGGAATACCCTACCTGTTTCCTTATTCAGTACCGATCCACCACAGATATCTGCATCGTGCCAGTCCAGTACATACAAATCTCCGTCAGGGCCAACAGAAGTACTGAAACCTACCCATTGTGCATTATTGGCCGCCATTAGGTCATCCCCATGAGCGCCAGTAAAACCAGAACCTGAAGGTTTCAAAATGTCTGTAAGGATTGCATGTTCATGGATATTGGCCATAAAGATCCGGCCTTTCTGGTCTTCAGGAAAAGCATCACTTTGATAGATACTGGCCCCTCCATGTGCAGAACGGTGGCTATGATCTGCAATTGTTTTGATATCTGTGTAGGTATACGGATTAAAATGTTGCCCACCCTGACGGTGATAAATGCCGCCAGGAATCACATACCAGAGATGCGGAATCACACATGCAGTAATAAAGATCTGTCCCTTAGCATCATAATCAATCCCCCAGGGGTTGCTAAAACCATGCGCAACAACTTCAAATTTATCTTTTAAGGGATGGTAACGCCAAACGCCGCCATTGATATCCACACCCTCACCTTTCAGGATCTCGTCATCTGGAAAGGGCTCCTGGCGACCGTAAAGCTTGCCCTTGCCCACAGGCTTGCGGATGCGCGAAGGTGTCGCGAAACCCTGACAGCCATACAGCCAACCATCTGGCCCCCAGTGAAAACTGTTAAGCGTTTCATGACGGTCGCGGATCCCCCAACCCGTGAGGCGAACTTCAATATCCTTCATATCCGCCTTATCGTCGTGGTTGCGGTCGGGAACAAATAATAAATTAGGTGGAGCACCAATAAATACCCCATCAAAACCAACTGCCATCGCTGCGGGGAAAGGAATTCCATCTGCAAATACCTTTTTGGTATCTGCCTTGCCATCGTGGTCTGTATCCTCCAGAATCAGGATGCGGCTGTTCCCATCATTGGAGAAGCCGGACGAACGCGATTCGTAATCTCTATTTTCCGCCACCCAAAGTCTTCCTTTGTCATCCCAGCAAAAAGCCATCGGCTGCGTAACCATAGGCTCAGCTGCGTAAACATTTGCCATGAAACCCTCTTTTAAGGTCATTGCATTGACAGCTTCCTCTGGGCTCAGAAACTTGGCATCTTTTCCTTCCTGTTTGGCCACTGCCCACATGTCTACACTGGCCCAGTTGGGATCTTTACCTGCAAATTTAGCCCAGGTATTGTTCATTTCAATATCGTTAAAGGCACCAGTGTAGATCACCAATTGATGTTTAACTATTTCCGTTTCACCTTTTTTAATCATCCAGTCAGCGTCACGGCTCCTTGTCGGCCCAAAACCCAGCTGCGTGTCTACCCTCCATTTCTGTGGATAGCCCTTGTTTTCCGGATGATCCAGTATAGCGATGTGCGCCTTGTCGTCGCGACCATCAACCTGTATTCCTAAATCTACCCAGGTAGCAGGTTGTCCTTCCGCTTTCTCATTTTTTTGCCTTGCAGTATTGATCAACTCAGCGTTGATACCTGGCTTCCAGGGCATTCTCAGAAACAAGCCTCCATAAGGATATTTACCTACAGTGATGTCCGTTTTCGCTTCACCTTTCCATTCCAGCGTAAGTAAAAAGCGTCTTTTGTCCTGCTCCATGCTCCAGGTCTGAGTTTCCGTCATTGTCGCCTGCCCTTTGTCGTCCAGTAGATTGTACACCGTCTGCCATTTAACTACAGTACCTGTTTTTTCTAGAATACGAACCGCTACACGCTTCCAAAAACCCACACCGGGATTCTCAAAATAATTGCGGCCGTTCACATTGGTAAGCCCCCAATAGAGACCTGTTTGGTGCTTATGATGCGATGGACTAAGTTCCGTAAGCACGCCCTTGCCATCCGGTGCAGCAATAGGGTGTATATATGGGCGGAAGTCCTCAGCTGCATTTTGTGTCAGCAGGACTGCTTTTGTATCTGTTCGAAGAATAGTTATAGTACCAGTTCCTTCATTCTGGACAGCTTCAAGTGTCACATCATCGGCTTTTCCAGAGCTCAAATATTTTGGACCAAACAAAAGTATAAATAATAGCGGAATGAATAATAAGACGTATTTTAACATGGAATTCAGGTTTGCATTTGGTTACCGATAATATAGAAACTATAATTCGCAAATGCAAATGTTCACTGTTTTTAATACACGGCACAAATTCTCATACTGCACCACTTCTCCGACTAGTTGAGCGTGTTGCCACAAATTAATAACTTATGCTGAAGTCTATATCATAACTCATCCCTTTTAAGTCAAGCATTTTCCGCATCAGACCTATTTGGCCAAAAAGATAATCTTCCCTGCCAATGCACATACCAATCATGTTGAGTACATTTTCTGGCACAAAAGGAATATTCATACCAAATGAAAACGCCTTATCCAGTTGTTCATCTGTTGCCAATAATAATTTTTGATAAACTTTTGGCGATATGTACGCAAAATTTTTCTTTAACTCTTCCAAAGTGGGGTAATCCAGGTTTTCGTCCCATGCCCTGCCTTCTTTAAACAAGTCCTCATAAGGATCTTTATCTTCTATACCCAACAAGTTGCCAATCCAATAACGGCAGTTAACTAAGTTGCCCGTCATCCACACCACGTGGTTGGTCTTATTGTCAATTCGTTTTAAACCGGTTTCTTCTGTGATACCGTCCAAAGCATTCTTAAAACTTTGGGAATGCATCCGGTATGCTGGAATGATGATGTCTAATTTTCTTGATGCTGTTTCCATGATGTAATTTTTAGAGTTAAGGATTAAGTTCAGAAAGTTCCTTGATCAGCGCTAATGCCTTTGGGAAAACGGTATTGAAATAACTTTCCATGTCGTTTTCAATAAGTTTTTCAATGTAAGAAGTCATGCCTTAAACACACTCGTCCATTTTTCGTAACTTTCAGGATCCCAGAGAACCCTCCATATTTTTTCTCTATCCGAATCGATATGAATGGAGAACGATATCGTTTTTAAGTTTTTCATTTCTCAGCTATTTTGCTTTATCGAAAGTAGTAATAGAAACGCCAAAGCCACTTTACATAGGTCAAGAAATACTAGGAAGAGACCAGCTCTTTACGAATCCGACTTAGTGATGTATCTGCAATGCCCAAATAGGAAGCTATTTGCTTTAGCGGTGCTTGTTGGATAATTTGCGGCTTATGTTCCATTAGATGCAGGTAACGGAAAGAAGCAGACTGAGTAATCATTTCGATAGAACGCTGTTGGGTTTTAAAGAGCTGTGCCGACATCCACTGGCGTCCCCATTCCCTTGCGGATTCCAAGCTATGGTATAAATGCTGAAAATCATTGAAATCAATCTTCCAAACCACTGCATCCGTAACCGCTTGGATGTTTTGCACCGACGGAATACGCTGGAACAAAGACGAGACTTCATTAGCTATTTCATTTTCACAGATAAATTGCGTAGTGATTTCATTGCCGTTAAAATCATTTACATAGAAACGTATTAAGCCCTTTTCTACCAAATAATAAGCATTAGCTATTTTTCCTTCTTCCAGTAGAAATTCGTTTTTCTGCACCATGATCTTTCCATGTAGCGAAATAATTTCTTGCAAATCGCTAGAATTAATAAGCGGATGATTGTAGATTATTTGAAATAGGTTAGGTGCCATATCTTTGGTTATCAATTTTGATCCGATCCATATGCAATATACAAACCAAATTTTATTAAGTCATTACCGGATTTCCCAATATTTCCAGCTTCGCAAACTTTTGGACTTCTATACTTGGAAAACCAAAGTCCTCAACCACTTTGCCTTGGATTAAATAACAGCCTGTACCACGAAATGGATAAACAGGTGTAACATTTGAAAAATGCGTCGTATCAAAATAATTCCCTTCCACATCGATAAAGGTTCCGAACCACATCTTCTTATTATTTTTGGTACGCACAGTTTTCTCACAGACATACAGCCCTACCATCCGCACGACCTTACCAATAGACGAGGACAAATCTTTGGTCATGACATCTCCCCTATAGTTTGTTTTTAGCAGATCGAACATCGATAGTGTTAATGGATATCCTAAAAGTTCCAGTTCATGATAGGCATCTTCCAGTTTGGTGTTGACCAGTTCTGGGAGCACAAATTTTTTAGCTTCCAGTTGAAACAGTTCTGCATAGTTATTGGGCTTAGCTTTCTGGCCCAATAGCGAATGTACCTCCCACAGCAGTGTCTTTTTACTCTTTCCTGTAAAACGCAAAGCGCCACAACGGATCAGGATAATCACCTGTTCCAGGCTGATCTCTGTTCGCTTCACAAAATCTTCCAGATTCAAAAAATCACCGTGATGATTCCGCTCTTCAGGAATCACCTCCATATACTTGTTCTCCAGACCTTGGATGCCAACAAATCCAAGAAAGGCATCATTGCGGGAAATAGATACAACAGCAGTACTGCGATTAACGCAAGGCAAGTGCACCAACGCATCTGCCCTTTTCAGCTCATGCACATACAGCCAGCGCGTGTAAAAGCCTCCATAGTTATTCAATACGCCAACCATGAACTCTTTTGGGTAATAGGTTTTCAGGTACAGACTCTGATAGCTCTCCACCGCAAAACTTGCGGAATGCGCTTTTGAAAAACTGTAGCCGGCAAAGCTGGAAACCTGTCGCCAAATCTCTTTAGTGACTTCCTCCGGTCTGCCCAATACCTTAGCCCCTTCATGAAACTTCTCCACCAGCCTGTCAAATTCAACACGGGAACGGTATTTACCACTCATACCACGCCTTAAGATGTCTGCATCTGTGCCATCCATCCCACCATAATGGATACAAACCTTGATCACGTCTTCCTGATAGACCATCACGCCAAAAGTTTCCTTCATTTGCGCTTCCATCACAGGATGCAGGTAAACCACCTGATCTGGCTTGTGAAAATTCTGAATGTAAGTTTTCATCATGCCGGATTGGGCTACTCCCGGACGGATAATCGAGCTTGCAGCGACCAGTGTCAAATAGTTCTCACAGGTTAGTTTGGTCAATAACTGGCGCATAGCTGGGGATTCGATATAAAAGCAACCAATCGTATTCCCAGTCTTCAAACGCGCATTTAGATTCGGATCTTTCATAAAATCCTTGACCTGATGAATGTCAATCCGCTGCCCCTGGTTCTGCGCTATGAGTTTTACGGCCTCCTTAATGTGACCGATGCCGCGCTGAGAAAGGATGTCGTATTTATCATAGCCGATCGCCTCCGCTTCGTACATGTCCCACTGTACAGTTGGCATCCCTTTAGGCGGCAGATCGAGTGCCGTGTAATAGGTAATCGGTTCTTCAGAGATCAGCACACCTCCCGCATGAATACTCCGCTGGTTGGGCATATTAGTCATCAACTGATAGATCATCATAATCCTTTTAAAAGTCTCATTATCAAGATTAAATGAGGCCAAGCTTTGATCTGTAAAACCATCGATCTCCGATTTAGGTAACCCCATCACTTTACCGATTTCACGGATCACAGAGCGGTCTTTAAATGTAGACATGGTGCCCAGTAAGGCCGTGTGTTCCCTGCCATACCGCTTAAAAATATAGTCCTGCACATCTTCCCGTTCGTCCCAGCTGTAATCCAGGTCGAAATCCGGCGGACTCGTTCGCTCTGCATTCAAGAAACGCTCGAAGTAAAGATCCAGATCAATAGGGTCAACATCTGTGATTCTCAGACAATAAGCCACGATACTATTAGCTCCGGATCCCCGACCAACATGGTAATATCCCCTGCGCATAGAATACTGAATAATGTCGTTAGTGATTAAAAAATAAGCACAGAAGTCCAACTCGAAGATCACCTTCAGCTCTTTCTTTAAACGCTTCAATGCTTCCCTATTTTTAGCACCATAGCGATAAAGCATGCCCTCCATTGCAAGCTTCTCCAGCAGTGCTTTGTCGTCCTTTTTGTTGCCAGTAAAGTTTTTTCTGTTCAATTTGACCTTCCCATCCGGATAATCCATTTGGCAGCTGTCCATTAACCTACGGGTATTATCCAGGATATAGGCGTATTTGACAAACTTACTTTCCAGTTCCCCAGGGTTCAGAAAGAGATCTGTTTCCTTACACTTATCTTCCTTTTCTACCATGGTAATCAGGGTATTTAAATCAATTCCCCTCAAGTATTCATGCAACCGGTAACCGATCTTATTGGATACAAAAACTGGCTGTAAGGTGAGCATCTTTTCGGGCTGCTGAACTTCTCGGTTGTACAACTGATGCAGTTCATCAAAGCGGATCCCGACATATTCGTTTGATTTGAGCAGGGCTTTATGGCCAAAAGGAAAAATAGTGTAGGCATTAATAAAAGCTGGCGGCTCATCGGGCAGTTCTTTCTGCGCAAGGTTATAGAAGGTCAGAAAATCATTTAATTCCTTCATCCCTTCCCGGTTCCCGGCGATGCCAATATACAAGAGTTTCTTATCCCTTCTAAACTCCATCCCACCGATAGGCTTGATGCCCTGCTTACGGCATTCCCGCATAAACTCCATTACTCCGGTAGAGTTGTTGATATCCGTCAATACCATTTGCGTGATTCCACGTGCTTTGGCTTCTTCAACCAAAGTTTTGACAGACATGGTGCCGTAGCGCAAACTATATTGGGAATGGACGTTCAGGTACATGCTGCTACAATTTAATGTCCATCACAGCCGCACGGGTTACGGCATCCTGACCAAATCGCTTGCGGATTTTGTCCAGGGCTTGTACAAGACTATACTGTTCCTGGGATTCGCTGTATAGATCGATCTGCTCGAAACCGCTAACCAGGTTACTAAGCCTCACCCCCACCAACCTCAATAGCATTCGCCTATTGTACATCTTCTTAAAAAGTTCCTTAGCTGTTGCGATCAGCAAAATATCCAGAGAAGTATATGGAATCGCCATTTGCTTGGTCTCCGTTTCAAAATTCGCATAACGTATCGTTACCGTCAGGCAAGCGCATAGTTTTTGCTTTTCCCGGAGCTGGAAAGCGATGTCCATCACCTGGGCGACCAGCAGGTTATTGATCATTTCTATGTCTATAGAATCCGCATGAAAAGTACACTGCGTACCAATGGACTTTTGCTCGGAATACGGTATCACCGGGCTATTATCTATCCCTTTGGCTTTCTGTAAGAGCGACAATCCTGATTTTCCCAGAAGGAAGCTCATTTGCTCGGGTTGAATCTGAGATAGGGTAAAAATCTTCTTGATTCCCATATCACTAAGCTTGATAAAGGTCTTCTCGCCAAGCCCTGGGATCTTACGGATCGAAAGGGGGTCTAGGAAAGGCTTTACCTCGAGCTGGGCGACATTCAGTTCTCCGTTGGGTTTGCATTCATTGGTTGCCATTTTGGAAACCGTCTTATTTACGGAAAGTCCAAAAGAGATCGGCAGGCCGGTTTCTTTGATGACAAGAGCTCTGAGTTCGTGTGCAAATTTATTAGTTGAATGATAGCGGTCCATGCCTGTCATGTCAATATAATGCTCATCGATACTGGCTTTTTCTATCAGCGGAACACGGTCTTTCAGTATCGCAGTAATCTCATGTGAAGCTTTAGAGTATTCATCCATATTCCCCCTGATAAAGACGGCGTGCGGACAAAGTTGTTTGGCCATGCGGGAGGACATCGCTGAATGGATGCCAAACTTCCGGGCTTCATAACTGCAGGAGGCAACCACTCCCCGATCGGAAGTCCCACCAATAACAACAGGCTTTCCGATCAGACTGGGATCTTTCTTTACTTCTACAGACACAAAAAAAGCATCCTGGTCCATATGGATGATTTGTTTCTCCGCTGACATGATAAATAACATTAGGTTACTGCTACAAAGCTAGGTCAAATTGCAGCATAGTCCAAACAAAAAACTAATTATATTAGTAATTTATTTGTTATTTAAATTTATAAAGCTAAATATATTAGTTAGGTATTATAGACTAGCCTTAACTGATTTGAAACTGACTGCGCGTGGTCATAAGGAAGTAAGGTCCCCTGTACACCTGGCCTGGAACCTGACGCAAACCATCACTGAAGTTTATGATTTTTTGGTAAAGAAATATTATTGTTTGAAACAATGTCCGACAGCAATATTTGGTCAATAATTCTTTATGTTTGTAACAATAAATTTCACAACTTATTGCTGCTCATTATTTTAAATCCCTTAATATCCGTACCATGAAAGACATTTCCCCATTACTGGTTGAAGGAAGTAAACCTATCGCACATGAAGACTATTACGAATTCCCAATTTTAAGAAATTCGGATGCCTTAAAAGCTAATGCTTATTATTTCAACAGTCCTGAATGGTCAGAAGAATACTTAAAATTTTGCCACCGTAGTGACACATTTAAAGACAGGTGGCAAGCGGCATTAGGAGATCTGACTGGCAAAACGGTCATAGATATTGGCTGTGGTCCTGGAAATATTTTCGCAACCGTTGGCGGAGAACCGGAATATCTGATTGGCGTTGACGTAGCCAAAACTTCTTTAACATTTGCCGAAAAGTCGGGATATATAGGTGTTTTGGCAGATGCCCACCATCTTCCTTTTAAGGGGTAACGCCTAATCTTTTTTATAGTGTGCTCGAACCTCATGGATTCAAGGTTAATGTTTTCCCGCACAACCATGACGTCGGAGCTGAGGTTTTGAATGGGAATATTGGAAAGTCCGAATTTAAATACAAATTAGGCAACATTTTGTCGGGAAGAAATCCCGCGGCTAAGGAAAGCGCGTTATCATTGATGTGTGTGGCTGAAAAATACGAATAGAATGTGTGTTTTGCTCTTTCAGTTGCTTTAGCTTAGAAACTTCCATGCCATTTAACCTATAACCCTGGTCAATTCGTTGATGGCATACAAGGGCAGATTGGTTAGCCAGTCCTCTTTTCTGAAATCAGATATGGACATCCGTATGGCCGTCAACGGCTTGTATTTTTGGCAGAATGTCTTTAAACTTTTGGCTTGCAGGTTTTCTTCCGCTTTAACTTCTATAGGTACAACCTGACCAGCATACTGTACTTAAAAATCTATTTCCGAAGTCGCGTTTTCGGCAGACCAGTAATAGGTAGCCAATTCTTTATTCACAACCAATTGCTGCAACACAAATTGTTCTGTTAATGCACCTTTAAATTCTTCAAACACAATATTGTCTTCTAATAGGGTTTTTACATCTACATCCACCATTGCGCCTACTTCACGGTTTGACGATAATTCCCCCCATAGGGCAGCATTCTTTTTTTGCTGTAAAACCATATCCTATGTAAAAACAAAGCGTAATACAATTTGTGAAAAAGTACCAGATGAAATAAAGCTAAAAAAAATAAATAAGGACAAGGTATTTATGACATTCATTTTCATGAGCTAGGTTGTTTATTAAACAATTGTATTGTTTAAGAATATTGATTATTCAGTAAACGATATTGGCTATTTGCCAATGCCCCCCGGCTTTCATCTCCGCCTACGCTTCTTTGTTTTAGATCTAAATTAATACTTTCATATTTTTTTTGTAATGGCAATTTATTTTAAAGAAGCTCTTTTGATTATTATATTTTTAGCCTGATAATGGGTCTCAGTTTCTGGCCCTTCACTACCGCTATCCCCTTCCATTTGCATATTGATAATAACGTGGTAAGCATTATTGTAAAACTTGAAACCTGTATGTGTTCCCTTTAGTAGACCACCTATAAAATATTCACATTTCGCATCTAAGGTAGGCTTTCCGGCAGAATCCACTATTCTGGAATATCACTTTCGGCTGTCCAGCAATTTATGGAAGTAATCCAGAATGCGGGCCATGTGCCTGGTGCAGTGGGAGCTTTAAAATCTCCGCTTAACTCCAATGCCCTGAATTCATCATTCAACAATAACTTTTCTTTAATGCAATTCCAGTATTTCTATGGTTTCGTCCTTATTCAAATTATCTTTAGATTTTAACTTTCTAAAGTTTTTGATTCGATGAAAGGTGAGGTAATTAGCATCATGAAAATTTCTTGCCCCTTCACTTCCGTCATCATAGGCAGTTCTGGATACTGCTATAATATCCTTACCTTCAAATTGCCAGTCTGCGTACTGAAAACCATGCTTTTTTTTATCAGGATGTTCAAGAATAATAGATTTTACCTGCCACTCTCTAAGGTTAGCAGATGAACATAGCGCCAAAACATTTCTAGTATTGCCGATATAAGCTGCCTTATATCTATCAGGAATATAATTTGAAAGGGTATAGTATAATTTGCTTTTAAGGTCATAGTGAATGGCAAACTTCTTAGATCCTCCGGGAAAATTTATAAATCCATTATCAGGATTAAAAGTAGCGTTTTTTCCATCTTCACTAATTTTAATAATCGCTGCTTTTTCTTTTCCATCACGGTCATAGGCAGTTCTTAAAATATTCACCACATTTCCTTCCTTTGTAACTACCGCGTTGCCCTCCAGCCATCCGCCGAAATAACCGCTCAAATAGGTGGAATCATACCTAAGTCTGTTGCTGCTTATCCAGTTTTCAGCATCCAGAAGATCTGCATCTTCTGAAACAGACATCATAAAAGAGCCGAACATTTTTCCCCAGCCTTTCATTGGTCCCATAGCATCCTCCATTGCTCTCCAAAGCCTCCCCTTATAGTTTATTACTGGCATAGGCGCACAATGGTAGGCACCTTTCAATAATAATCCGCTTTTGTTATCAATGGGCTCTGTCCAGGTATTGCCCCCATCTAAAGATTTACGAATAATAATATTTCCATATTCTTTCCAGGTGCCTAAAATGTAGAGTACCTTTTTATGTAAAAAAAGCTTAGACCAGAATTGACCTTTAATTTCTGCTATGTTTTGCCATGATTTCCCTTTATTAACTGACTTATATATACGTGACACTCCTCTGCTATTTTCAGTACCATTTGGACCAAAAAAATCATGAGAAGCTACATAATCTCCATTGGGTAAAACAGCTATACTTGGAGAACCAATAAATAAACCGGATGATGCCGGACTATAAGCTACAATAGTACCAGGGGGAATATTGCTTATGCCTGCGTTAATATTTTGAGCATATATGCATGGAGCATTAATCAGCAGCAAGCACATCATTAAATAGCAGTTATTAGATAATCTTTTAAAAATTAAGTTAGGCATAGCAATAGTTAAAAAATGGTTGTTAAAAATATTTAAAGTTGATGCTGCAACCAAAGCATCCCTCATGCTATTTTGCTGGTACAAGAACCCAGGATTTGTACCCGGTTCTACAGCTTTCCGTAATCTACAGCGAAGGGGCGGCTGCTTGCAAAGTTTATTTTCAAAGTGCTAGGTAAAAAAATGATTACTGAAAGGTAAAATATTTAAGTTAACAGGGTTGCTCACTTTCCGGAAATACGATTTAGCCGATAATCAGTCGGTGAAACTGCCATTATTTTGGTGAAAAGCCTTGAAAAGTAGTACTGGTCGTCAATTCCCAGCTTGAAAGCAATCTCCTTTATTCTGAGGTTGGTGAATTGCAGGAATTGACAGGCTTTCTGCACTTTCATGTGGTTCAGGTATTCAATGGGTGGAAATCCAGTTCTTCTTTTGAAAACCGAAGAGAAATGGCTTGTCGAACTGTTTACGTGTTTTGCGATCATACTCAGAGTCAACTGCTCATGAAGATTTTCCTGCATAAACTCGAATGAAAGTTCTATCATATCCTTAACTGAGTTTTCAAGGTCAGGCTTGAAATGATCTTTGAAAATAAAGGACGAAAGAAGCTGAGGGAAAATGATATTTACAGAGGTCAGATTCTCAAAACTATATCCATTTACAAGGGTATCATACAACGAATTGAAAAGGTTTATCCTTGCCTCAGAAAAAGGAATACTGCCCTTCAGCGAGGAATAGCTGTTTTTAGATAACTTGATCAGTTCATCAGACTGTTCACCCTTAAAATGGCACCAATAAATTGTCCAGGGGTTTTCCGGGGATGTTTGATAAGAATGTGGGGTGCCATTGGGAATCAGTACAAAATCCCCTCCACGGATTGGATAGCTTATCTTGTTGATTTTGATTAAACCTTCGCCCTCTGTGCAATAAATGAGAATATTCTGTTCAGATCCGTTTGCTCTTTCACGATAATGGAATTTAGCGCGTGGGTAATAACCTATATCTGTTATATAAGCCTTGTTTATTACCTTATTGAGTAGGCAGGATTTATTTAGTAAAGACTTGGGTATGACAATAGCTCTTTGTCCATCAAAACCATCTTTCTTAAAATTTCCTCTAAGCAGCATCATTAAGCAATACTAAATAAATTCCGTCTTTGAAACAAATATATCCTGTTTATTACCTGATTAAACATTTTTTTAGCTTTTCTGCAATCATAATTTTGTCTATCATATTAACACTCCTGTCCATTGGTCATAGCAATAAAAATCAATAAGATTGTAAATAAACTAGTTCAGAAATCTAACCATTTATTGTAAGTATGACAAATAAAATAAATTCCTTTAACGGGAGGTACATTGTTTTTATATCGTTTATCTCAGCACTTGGCGGCTACCTATTCGGATTTGATTTTGCCGTAATATCCGGCGCCCTACCTTTTCTAAGAAATGAATTTGGCTTAAATGAATGGTGGGAAGGCTTTCTTACCGGCTCTTTGGCATTGGGCTGTATGCTGGGATGTCTACTTGCTGGAAGGTCAGCGGACACCTATGGACGCAAGCCCGGACTGATGTTTTCCGCCTTGATATTTGCGGTTTCCTCTATTGGAATGGCCTTAAGTGGCTCCTTAACCATGTTTATCATCATGAGATTTAGTGCCGGGATAGGCGTAGGTATGGCATCCATACTCAGTCCACTCTATATTGCAGAAATCTCACCGGCACAGGTCAGAGGCCGCAATGTGGCAATTAATCAGCTTACCATCGTTATCGGTATTTTGGTTACCAACTTGTGTAACTACTTTCTTGCCGATAATGGTCCAGACGCATGGAGATGGATGTTCGGCCTAGGAGTAGTTCCTTCTCTCTTGTTTTTTTTAGGCGTAATTTTTTTGCCTGAAAGTCCCCGGTGGCAGATACAGAAAGGCTTTTTAGATAAAGCTTTTAAAACCCTTTCCAAGATTGGAGCGGAGGCTTTTGCGGAAAACACTATAGCAGAAGTGAAAAAATCGATTGGTACTGCTACAAAACCGACCTTGAGTATGATCTTTGAAAAAAGCGTGCGCCCTGCATTTGTGGTAGGAATTACCCTTGCCATATTTCAACAGTTATGCGGAATTAATGTAGTTTTCAACTATACTTCAACTATTTTTGAATCGGTTGGAGCAAACCTGGATAGACAGTTGTTTGAGACCGTAGCCATAGGTATCGTTAATCTTGCGTTTACCATTTTAGCGATGACTCAGGTTGACAAATTAGGGAGAAAGCCGCTAATGCTTATTGGTGCCGCAGGACTGTCAGTTGCTTATCTGGTGATTGCCTATCTTCTCAATATTCATGCGAGCGCTAACCTGATCTCTCTGTTCATTCTGGTGGCAATTGCACTGTATTCAACCTCAATCGCACCGGTAACATGGGTGTTGATCTCGGAAATATTTCCAAATAGAATACGCGGTATCGCCTCCTCTATATCTATCGTGAGTCTATGGGGAGCATACTTTGTTCTCGTTTTTACATTTCCTATCCTCGCCAAGGTCATTGGTACCTACGGGCCATTTTATCTCTATTCAGCCATCTGCTTCGCTGGCTTCATCTTTATAAAATTCAAGGTTAAGGAAACAAAGGGACAAACTCTTGAAGAGCTGGAAAGTAATTTTGTATCTCACTAAAATCACAGTTAAATTATAGCATAAAATATTATGAGTGTTAAAGCTTGGGCAGAAACAGTTACTATACCAACCTATGAGGTTGGTAAGCCGGACAAAAACCCTATGTTCTTTGAAAAACGCGTTTATCAGGGAAGTAGTGGTATGGTCTACCCGAATCCGATTATCGAAAAGATATACGACGAAAAAGTCGATAAAGAATATAAGGCCGTCTTTCTTGAGAATAAATACCTTAAAATCATGATCCTTCCTGAACTTGGGGGAAGGGTGCAAATGGCGTATGATAAACTGAAGGATAGGCATTTTATTTATTATAACCAGGTGATAAAACCGGCACTTGTAGGTCTATGCGGCCCCTGGATTTCTGGGGGTATTGAATTCAACTGGCCTCAGCACCACAGGCCGAGTACCTTTGATCCTGTTGAATATGCAATTAGTGAAAATGAGGACGGCAGCAAAACAATATGGGTAAACGAAATCGAAAAGATGTTCCACACAAAGGGTATGGCGGGTTTCACTTTGTATCCCGACAAAGCATATCTGGAGATCAAGGCGAAGCTTATTAACCTTACCAGTATCCCGCAGACGTTTTTATGGTGGGCAAATCCTGCAGTTAAAGTACATGATGATTATCAGTCTGTCTTCCCTCCTGATGTCAATGCTGTATTTGACCATGGAAAGCGTGATGTTTCAAGCTTCCCGATAGCAAAGGGCACTTATTATAAAGTAGATTATTCTCCCGGAACCGACATATCTAAATACAAAAACATACCTGTCCCTACATCCTATATGGCGATAAATTCCAAATATAATTTTGTTGGAGGATATGAGCATGACATCCAGGCAGGGATGTTACATGTTGCGGATCACCATGTATCTCCGGGAAAGAAGCAATGGACATGGGGCAATGGAGACTTCGGACTCGCTTGGGACAGAAATCTGACAGATGAAGATGGTCCGTATATTGAGCTCATGGCGGGAGTTTTTACGGACAATCAGCCAGATTTTGCATGGCTGAAACCTTTTGAAGAAAAAACCTTTACACAGTACTTTCTGCCATACAGGGAATTGGGGGTGGTTAAAAATGCTTCCAAGAACATTCTATTAAGTTTGGACCAGGTTGACGGGGAAATTGTTTTGAAGGTATTCGTGTCTTCCAATCAGCATCTTAAAATGTGTACCTTCTGCTCCGGTATCCTCTACAAGGAAGAATCTCTTCACTTAGTTCCCGAGGATGTTTATATAATAAAAATTCCAGTGATGGAAAACCGGCAGCTCAACGATTTCAGTGTATCCTTTTTTGATGATCAAGGTCAGGCAGTTTTAAGTTACGATCCGATGGATGACAGTGCCGAACAGCCCCTTCCTGAACCTGCCAAACCTGCCCTCTTGCCCCATGAAATAGAAAATAACGAGCAACTTTTTCTAACCGGTCAGCACCTGGAACAGTACAGGCATGCAACCTACCGACCAATGCCATACTATCTGGAAGGGATAAAAAGGGACCCGAATGATATCAGATGCAATAATGCTGTAGGGGCATGGTACCTAAAAAGAGGGATGTTCCAGAAAAGCATCATCTTTTTTGAAAAGGCGGTTTCTACGATTACCAGTAGGAACCCCAATCCGTATAACTGTGAGCCTTACTTCAATCTTGGTCAGTCACATTTTTTTCTTAATGATATAAATGCCGCTTATGATGCTTTTTTCAAAGCCACATGGGACAATGCTTTTCAAGATACAGCATATTATTTAATTGCCCAGATTGATTTGCTTCGAGGCAATGCAGCCTTATCGCTTGAACATATTGATTGGGCATTAGACAAAAATGCAAGAAACGGCAAAGCTTACCACATCAAAATACTTGCGCTTGAAAAATTAGGACAGCTTAAAAAAGCTGAAGCTGTTTGTGCGCTTGCACTTGAACGCGATATGTTCAATTTAAGCGTGGTATATGAACAATTTCTCTTTCTCCTTAAAGCAGGAGAGACAGCTAAGGCCGGGCAAATAAAAAAGCAATTACTAAAACTGAGCGGTGGAACAGCTCATAATGCTATAGAGTATGCGATCGACTATATCCAGTCGGGACTATACCAAAAAGCAATTGATTTTATCGGGCTCATTTTAGGTGATAACCAGAAAGATCCCTTGGTAAATTATTATCTGGCATACACTTATTCAAAGCTTGGCAACGAAAAATTTAAAATGATTTACCTTGATTTAGCATTTAAGGCCGCTACTGAATATTGTTTTCCTAACCGCTTATATGATGTTGTTGTGTTAACATGGGTAATTACTTCAAATGAAACTGATTCAAGAGCGCTTTATTATCTGGGTAACCTTTTTTATGACAAACAACAATATGAGCTTGCCATTGATTTATGGGAACAGGCCTCGCTACTGGACAAAAAATTTCCTACGATTTTTAGAAACCTAGGCCTGGCATATTACAACAAAATGCACGATTCCGTTAAAGCCCTTGAATATTATGAAATTGCTTATTCACTAGACAAAGCCGATACCAGAGTTTTGATGGAACTGGATTCGCTTTATAAAAAGATAAATAAGGAACCAAATTTTAGACTTGACTTTTTAACCAAGAATTCTATAGGTATTCTGAGCAGAGATGACCTTTACCTTGAAATGATCACATTGAATAATTTTCTGGGGAATACCAAGGATGCCTTTGATCAACTAATGTCCCATAAATTTCACCCTTGGGAAGGCGGTGAAGGTAAAGTTTCAGAGCAATACAAAAATTCGCTTATTGCCAATGCGAAAAGAGAGTTGAAATCCAGTAATTTCCAAAAGGCAATTGATCTGCTAGAAATGACGCGTTCTTATCCTGAAAATCTGGGTGAAGGAAAACTCGTTGGGACACCTGAAAATGATATCTTTTATTGGTTTGGATGTGCCTATGAGGGTTTAGGTGATTTAGAAAAGGCGACCAATTATTGGACGAAAGCTACAGCTGGTTCCAGTGAACCAGGAATAACGCATTTTTATAATGATCAACAGCCCGACAAAATTTTCTATCAGGGGTGTTCATGGATAAAGTTGGGAAAAGTTGAACAGGCATCGCATATCTTTCAGCGACTCGTAGACTATGGTGAAGCCCACATCGCAGATGCTGTTACTTTGGATTATTTTGCAGTTTCACTTCCCGATCTTCTCATATTTGAAAGTGACCTATCCGGAAACAATATTGTCCATTGTAAATATATTTCCGCTCTCGGGTATATGGGGCTAAGTAAATTTGATAAGGCAATTGTACTTTTTGAGGAGTTGTTGCAGATAGACAAGGTGAATTATGGATCAAAGATACATTTGGAGACTATTTTGCAGGAAAATCCCGTTACGAAATAATCGAAAATTGATATCCGATTATTTAAAATTCGTGAATTGTTTCCAATGTACTTTCCTCGTCTAATGTATTTTGTATAATGCATTAATAACATTATCCATCTTTTACGTATGGTATCGACAAAGGACAAAATCCAGTTTAGAAATTTATTAGTCTAGGCTTAAATGCTAATTTTTAAAAATACACAAGATGAAAAATTCATTATATATTCCCCTATTCACATCCATTATCCTATTCGGCTATAAAAAATCATTTCTTGAACAACGCCCTTTTGTAAACAGTACGCAAAGCAGCACATCCTGCTTGGTAAATGGTATTGATACTTGCATGCAGAAAACGTCTAAACTAATTGTTAATTTAAATGAAGAAAATCAGACTATCGAACATTTTGGTGCTTCCGACTGCTGGTCGACAAAATTTATCGGAACCTGGGGCAATCAGCAGAAAAAGAACCAGATAGCGGATTACCTATTTAGCCTAGATACCCTTGCTAATGGTCAACCAAAGGGAATCGGTCTCTCCATCTGGAGGTTTAATCTCGGCGCGGGAAGTTTTGAACAAGGGCAACAAAGCGGCATCAACGATGAATGGAGACGTGAGGAATGTTTTCTTAAACAAGATGGCACCTATGACTGGACAAAACAGTCTGGGCAGCAATGGTTTTTAAATGCGGCCAAGGCTCGGGGACTCAATAATTTTCTCGCATTTTCAATATCCCCCCCTGTGCAATATACAATAAACGGCAAGGCTTATGGGCTTGGTACGCCCCAGCTTAACCTTAAGAGCGAATACAAAAATGAATTTGCAGACTTCATGGTAAAGGTTGTTGACCATTTTAAAAGCCAAGGATATAACATGTCTTACCTAAGTCCATTTAATGAACCTCAATGGGATTGGGGAAAGAACAGTAAAGTACAGGAAGGTACAGGCGCAACCAATAGTGAAATTTCTGATATGGTTAAAATTCTTGGGCCTAAAATTAAAAGTGCAGGGCTTTCGACCCAAATAGCACTAGGGGAAGCGGCACAATGGAATTTTCTGAATTCATCAAATACCGATGGACGGGGCAATCAGTTAAGTGAATTTTTTAATCCCGCATCAGCAAACTATGTAGGCTCAACTCCACAGTTAGCCAGCATATTCTCAGCACACAGCTACTACACTACTTGTCCGGTGGATGCATTGATTAAATTCAGGAAAGATGCGTTTATGGCAAAAAATCAGATCGCTCCCAATCTTAGATTGTGGCAGACGGAATTTGGCATTTTAGGGGATATTTGTGGCCAGATCAACGGAGGCCCTAAGAATACAGGAATTGATTATGGCCTTTATGTAGCAAAAGTGATTCACCATGATCTCTCTATAGCGAATGTTACAGCATGGCACTGGTGGCTTGCCATTAGTCCTTATAATTATAGCGACGCTTTGGTTTACGTAAATGATGCCTCCAACAGTTTTAATCTAGAGTCAACAAAAAGCGATGGAATTGTTTCGGACTCCAAACAGCTGTGGTGCCTTGGCAATTACTCCAGGTTTATAAGGCCCGGTATGGTAAGGGTTTACGCTTCATTAAGTTCTGTTACTCAAGAATCTGTCGCTGCATACTCTCAAATGGTTAGCGCTTATAAGGATAAGGTAAATAAAAAAGTAGTTATCGTAATCGTCAATATGGAGTCTTCGGAAAAAAACTATTTACTGGAGGGAGTGATTCCTGCAAATAGTTCAACGGTTCTTACTGCATACACAACAAATGCATCCAGCAACCTTGCAATGTCTAAATTAAAAGCTAACAAAATAAATATTCCTGCAAAATCCGTAGTTACCTTAGTCGGTGATTATTAATAATTTATCATAATGAAAAGACTTCTTCTCTCCTTAATATTTCTTTCTTCCATGTTGTCCCTTCATGCGCAAGATATCTCTATCGCCGGTAAATGGTCTGTCCGGCTGGACACCCTCGACATTGGTAAAAAAAAAATGTGGCAGAATGAACTCTTCGGAGGACAAAGCCTAAATCTGCCCGGAACGCTGGATGAAAGTGGTATTGGGAAGACAAATAATCTTGATACACTTTCAATAAACAAGGCTGTGCTTATTTCCCTTTCCCGCAAACACAGGTATATCGGCGTCGCCTGGTACCAAAAAGAAATTACTTTAACTAAAGCGGTTATCAGGGGAAGTATTCTTCTTGAGCGGGTGATATGGAAGACCGACTGTTGGATCGACGGAGTTTATCTCGGCAGTGCTCATAGTCTGAGTACAGCGCACCAGTTTGAACTGAGTAACCTCAAATCAGGTAAACATACTATAGTCTTGAGGATTGATAATTCCAAACAGTTCGATATCAGTTTCAATGACTTTGCCCATGCTTATACAGATGGAACACAGATCATGTGGAACGGTGTTATAGGTGAAATGAAAATAATTCCATCCGAAAATTTTCGTCTGGATGAACTTCAAGTCTATACAGACCCCTCAACTAAATCTGTCGAAATCAGTGTTGGTATAAATGGCATAGTCCCTTTAGCAAGAAAGAAAATAAGGTATAAAATCTTTAAAAAAGGTAAGCTTTTGGCATCGAAAGTATTTCCAATAGAAGACGACGCCAAACTCAAAAATATCCTAAGAAAAATATCCCTGAAAAATGTTGAGCTTTGGGATGAGTTTAATCCCAATCTGTATAAACTCATCGTAGAACTTGTTGATAGTAAATCTACAATTTTAGCGGCAAATCAAACGAGTTTCGGTTTTCGAAAAATAGGAAATGACAATGGTAGTTTAACACTCAATAATAAACGAATCTTTTTACGCGGGACACTTGACTGTAATATTTACCCCGATCAAGGTCATCCGCCAATGGAAAAGAAAGGATGGATTAAGGTATTTAATACCATTAAACAATATGGGCTCAATCATGTAAGGTATCATTCATGGTGCCCGCCTGAAGCAGCCTTTCAGGTTGCAGATTCTCTCGGCCTGTATCTTCAAGTTGAGCTTCCGTTATGGAGTATCAAAGTTGGTAGTGACAAACCGACCCTTACGTTTCTTCAACAGGAAAGCCAGCGCATGATCTCTAGTTATGGAAACCATCCCTCATTTTGTTTCTGGAGTATGGGTAATGAACTTGAAGGAGATTTTAAATGGCTTAATGAATTAGTCAAGCAATTAAAAAAACAGGATAATAGGCGGTTCTATACCGCAACAACTTTTAGTTTCCAAAAAGGGCATGGACTTGAACCGGAACCTTTTGATGACTTTTTTATTACTCAATATACCAAAAAAGGCTGGATCAGGGGTCAAGGTGTATTCAATGCCGAAGTGCCCAACTTTGATAAAGATTACCGCTTAACAGCCGATAGTATTCCCGTTCCTATAATTGCGCATGAGGTAGGTCAATACTCTATTTTTCCAAACCTTGGCGAAATTAAAAAATATAAAGGCGTGCTTGAACCGCTCAATTTCAAGGCAGTAAGATATGATCTCAAAAAGAAAGGCCTACTAGACCTCGCAGATTCTTTTAAACTGGCAAGCGGGAAATTTGCCGTTATTTTATACAAGGAAGAAATTGAACGAGCGCTTAAGACTAATTCATTAAGTGGTTTCCAATTGCTTGACCTACATGATTTTCCAGGACAAGGTACAGCTTTAGTAGGTCTGTTGGATGCTTTTTGGGAAAGCAAGGGCTTGATAGAGCCTAGCGGTTTCAAAGAATTCTGTTCTGAGGTTGTTCCGCTTTTACGATATAAAAAAGCGTCGTTCCTGAATACCGAAAATTTTACGGGCAGTATGGAGATTGCAAACTTTGGCCAAGGTCGGATAAACGAAAGAGCGGTTTGGGAAGTTACTGATGCTAATAAGCATGTCCTGTACTCAGGTACAACAGACAAAAGATCAATAGGTTTAGGTACCAGCAAACTGGGTGACGTAAGCTTTTCGCTTTCTTCAATCAAAAAGCCCCTTGCCCTCACTTTTACTTTGAAGATCGAGAACACATCATACAAGAACAGCTGGGATTTCTGGGTTTATCCAGCAGCTCCATCAGAGCAAAAAGATAAAGTTTTGTTTACAAGCTCAGTCCAACAGGCGCTTCAGGCTTTAAAAGATGGAAGGACCGTCCTGCTTAATCCTGATAGCTCCGGAATAAATGGCGTAGCGGGTAGGTTTACTTCTGTTTTCTGGAGTCCTGTACATTTTCCTGATCAACCAGGAACAATGGGAATACTTTGCAATCCGCAACATCCAGCCTTAAATAAATTTCCAACTAATTTTCATTCCAACTGGCAGTGGTGGGACTTAATCACAAATTCAAAAACAATGGTGCTCGACGGACTGGAAGGAAGCTATACTCCTATCGTCTCAGTAATTGATAACTTTTTTAAGAACAGGAAAATGGCAGTCATCATTGAATGCAAAGTTGGTAATGGAAAGCTTATTCTTTGCAGTATGGATATCAAAAAAAACCTTCAACAAAGGATCGAAGCCCAACAGCTCCGTACGAGTCTTATGGATTATGCCTCTAGTGAAACCTTTAACCCCGAAAAATCGCTCGACGAATCTGGACTATTAAAATTGTTAAAATAATCAATACTCTCATTTTGACAGAACTTTAACCCATTAATGATGCAGGTGTTTTTTTGTTTAAATTTAATGTCCGTATCAAAATTACAAAAGTAACCAAGCAAGACATCGAGGAAAACTATAAAAAAATAAAATAGCATATTGAAGAATTGTTTTAATTGATCTGAATTTGGAGAAGTGCACTCATCGAGCTCATCAGAATTTAAACTTCAAAGCTCTAGCAGATGTATTAATAGAAATTTAAATCAAAATTGCAAAGTTTTTAGGGGGACGTCAAACCCAACGCATATACTTTAAACGACATAATAATTCAAATTTTGTTTTTATTTATTTTGTGATAGTAAATGTAGGAAATTGCCAAAATTCCTAAAAATATAAATGGGAAAAAAGACAGAAACACAACGCCTTCCACTGCAAAATAACTGATTGAGGCAAATAAAAAGTCAAACGCAAATCCTCCGTAAGCCCATTCTTTTATTAGTTTAGGGACTTTAGGAGTAATTAATGCTAATACGCCTAAAACTTTAAAAACAACTAAGGCGTTTCCAAAGTACTCTGGATAACCCAAGTGTCTAATGCCCTCTTTTGCCAATTCGGTTTGTGAAGTCAAAGCAGGCATTACTCCTTCAAATAAAGCGATGATTGTTGTCGCTACCCAAAATATAATTTTATCTTTTTTCATTGTCGTAATTTATTAGTGGTTAATTCCTTTTTTCAAAATTTAAAATCCAATTGTTCCCAAACTTGTCAGTAAGATCGCCAAACAAAGCACCCCAAAAAGTATTTTCAAGTTGGTGCTTAATTGTTCCACCATCAGAAAGTTTATCAAAAGACATTCTAATATCTTCTTCACTATTGTAATTGAGCATTAAAGAAACTGCATTACCTTTTACAAGACCCGTTTCAGGTGTCATATCTGAACCCATAATTACAAAACCTTGGTTTGTAAGTGTGGAATGTAAAATACATGCTTTCATTTCTTGAGGCATTTGACCAGCCATTGGCGATTCGCCAATTGTTTGAAATTCAAGTTCGCCACCCAAACATTCCTTGTAGAATGTCATCGCTTCACGGCAATTACCGTGAAATAATAGATAAGAATTGATTTGTTTCATTAGTATTCCTTTTCAAATTAGTCATTACTGTTGAGGAAATTTACTTAAATCCATATAAAGAACTTCCCAAAGATGTCCGTCTAAATCTTCAAAACTTCTTTGCTGCATAAAACCAAAGTCCTTTGCTTCGTTGGGCTCTGTACCACCTGCAACAATTGCCCTTTCAATCATCGTATTTACTTCTTCATTACTGTCAACCGACAATGAATTAATAACTGATGCCATTTTAATAGTATTACCAATTTCTTTTTTCGTGAACTCTTTAAATTTTGGGTGCGTTAATAACATCACATAAATCTCTTCTGTTAAAGTCATACAGGCAGCTGTTTCGTCGGTAAACATTGGATTATTTGTAAATCCGATTGCTGTATAAAAGGTCATTGCCTTTTGTAAATCTGCAACAGGCAGATTGATGAAAATTTTCTTTGCCATTTTTTTTATTTTTTAATGCTAACCCTGAATTGAATTAACAATACAAAGATGCAAGGATGTTTAAAACATGCAGTGTGTAAAAATGACAACAAAGGGGCTATTTACGACAAAATTTATTTTATCTTAGCAAGGCAAATAAATCTCAGAAAAAAAATGAAACGTGTAAGCATTCTTGTTCCTGAATGTTCGGTTTTGCAAGCCATTGCCGACCCACAATATTTGTTTTCCGCTGTTAATCAATTTATGGCAGTGTCAGGTAAAATACCATTTTTTGATATCCAATTGGTAGGTTTAAAGAAAGAAATAAAACTGAATGGTGGTTTGTATTCAGTAAATACTTCGCAACTTTTAAAAGATGTTAAGCAAACGGATTTGGTGGTAATTCCCGCTTTGTTTGGAGATATGAAAAATGCAATTGCCCAAAATAAAAAACTTTTACCTTGGATAAGTAAACAATACAATAACGGTGCAGAAATAGCTTCGTTATGTGTTGGTGCTTTCCTTTTGGCTTCTACGGGTTTGCTCAATGGCAAAAAATGTTCTACACATTGGGGCTTTCAAAACGAGTTTCGTGAAATGTTTCCTGAAGTAGAGGTAGTTGAGGGAAGTATTATTACAGAAGAACATCGCATTTATTCAAGTGGTGGTGCAAACTCCTACTGGAATTTATTGTTGCATTTGGTTGAGAAATACACCGATAGGCAAACTGCTATTTTGGCTTCCAAATATTTTGCTATTGATATTGAGAGAGAAAGTCAATCGGTTTTTGCAATGTTTCAAGGTCAAAAAAATCATAATGATAATGCTATAAAACAAGCACAAGAATTTATTGATTATAACATTCAAGCAAAGATTACGATTGATGAGTTGGCTGATTTAGTGTCATTGGGCAGACGGAGTTTTGAAAGAAGGTTTAAAGTCGCCACAAATAATTCTGTTTTGGAATATATCAACAGAGTGAAAATTGAGTCTGCCAAACGATATTTTGAAACAAGTCGTAAAAATATTAATGAAGTTATGTATGATGTCGGTTATACCGATACAAAAGCATTTCGTACTATTTTCAAAAAAAATACTGGTCTAACGCCAATCGAATACAGAAACAAGTACTTGAATTCAAGCTTCAAAAAAAGTCACCCAATGCTGTTTGTGAATGAACCTTAGAAATCAAAACAAAAAAAATGTAATTGAAATAAACATCTTTGTCACGGTATTTTTTATCAAATAAGCAGCTCATTATCAAATAATTAGGTCTTTTTAAATAAACACATTTAGTATCTGACTATCAATGTATTAATTTATGAAAGAAAAACTAATAAAGTAACCATTTACTGATGCTATTTTACTAAAAATTAGATATTTAAGTAGATTTTTGGAAGAATTGTTAAGTGCATCAAAATTGGTGAAGAACCACCCTTAATTACCGTTCACAGGCTGATCTTGAAAAGTCTTTGCTCTTGTCTTAAAGAGCCCTTCTCTTGCCTGAATTTCTACAAATAGTATGTACTGAAAAGAATTGCTAAGAAAATAAAAGCCTCTAAATCTGATATTTAGAGGCTTTTGCATCCAGATGAACTAAAAGTTGTCGGGGTGGCAGGATTCGAACCTACGACCTCCTGCTCCCAAAGCAGGCGCGATACCGGGCTACGCTACACCCCGAACTGGTATCTTCTTTTTTTTACCTCAAGCTAAATCCTTTCCTGGATTAGATAAGTTCACCGGAGTGCCTTATTTATGAAGTGCTGCAAAGATATAAAAATTAATATCCCTAACTAAAGAAATATTAAATAATTCTAAAATAGGTTTCCTGCCAGCACAGAAAGAGATGAGCGTTGTTGATATCAGCTAAAGGCTGATCATTTCCAGATCTATTGTGATAATCTGTTACATATTGGTTTGTAGGTGCATCGCGATCGCAAGCTTTGTTATGCTGTGGTTAACGGCGATAGTATACTTTTTGTTTTTAAACAAGTCAACTTCATTAATGAATCTATATTAGCTTTTGCCCACCGGCTGTGATCTGAACAACTCGGGAACAATTAGGTATCTCCGTACATACTCCTAGGACAAAAGCATTCCTTTGCCCTACTAATATTAGACCTCTCTCAGTCGAGAACTAGTGCACCAGAAGTTTTATTTTGTGGCAAAATTAGAATATGCTGTGGTTTAACTTAAGAATGCTAACGTTAGTTCAGTTGCTTTCCATTTCTATAATTTTAGAATCAGTCAATTCAGCAGGCATATGCATTGATGCCTGCATTACGCTTTCTTCTTCAGCCTGTTCGCCGGGGATGTAGAGAATATAAAATGCATATTCTTTCTCAGTCTTAGACATACTAGCAGTTGTCAGACTGCTTAAATTGGTTTCCACAATGTGTGCATCTTTATGATCAGATAGCCACTTGTTGATTTCAGATTGAAGGGTTGTGATTGACGGTGCAGCAAACAGTTTGATCTTATTCATGAGTCTCGGGTTTACCTATTAAACAACGCGAATGTTACAAGTATGTTTTAAAGCAAGCTAATCAAGGCACTGTATCATCGTTAGCTCTGCCTATTTAATCAACGGGATCACCTTTGAACCAATCAACTCAATGGCCCTGACAAGCTGCTTGTGCGTAAGTCCTGCATTGTCCATCTGAAAGGTAAAACGATCTACTCCTCCAAGGGCTTCGCTATGTCTTAAAAGCTTTTCAGCTACCTTTTCAGGTCCTCCAACAACAAGTACACCTTTAGGAGCGATTAAACCTTCAAACTGTCTTCTCGTTACTGGTGGCCATCCCCTTTCGCGACCTAACTTCGTCCACAATTCCGCATAGCCAGGGTAATAATCCGCTTCGGCCGATTCATCATCCTCAGCAACGTAACCAGGTGAATGCAGTCCAACTTTAAGTTGCTCCAGACTAAATCCTGCTTCCTGACCAGCTTTCCTATAAAGATCAACTAATGGTCGGAAACGTTCTGTCTCACCCCCTATGATCGCAACCATCAATGGCAGTCCAAGTGTTCCTGCGCGAACAAAAGATTCTGGCGTACCTCCTACTCCCAACCATATTGGTATTTTTTCCTGTAAAGGTCTTGGATATACCGGCTGATTAGCTAATGCTGGTCTGAATCTTCCCGACCAGGTAACAAATTCCTTCTCACGAAGCTGCAGCAACAGGCCTAGCTTTTCTTTGAATAAAGCATCATAATCATTCAGATCAAAGCCGAACAAAGGATAAGCTTCAATAGCCGAACCCCGGCCAACCACTATTTCCGCACGACCTTTTGAAATGATATCTAACGTTGCAAGACTTTGAAATACCCTAACAGGATCTGAAGTACTAAGTACAGTTACAGCACTGGTTAATCGAATGTTCTTAGTACGACCGGCTGCTGCTGCAAGTATAACCAGAGGGGCAGAATCCAGAAACTCCTTCTTATGATGTTCGCCTATCCCATAGATATCCAGTCCGGCTTCATCCGCTGCAGTTATTCTATCCAATAGCTGTTCCATGGCTGCTTCACTACTCAATGCGTTTCTTCCGTACATTGCCGAAGCAAAACTATCTATTCCAATTTCCATGATGAATCCTTAAACATTTTTTAAATCACATCGCTCATGACTTCAAATGCTTATTTAATCACAAGACGATTCAATATTTATTTTCTGGTTTGTTATTCTTTCGCCTACAGGGGATACCAGGATATTCTTAATATTTACACCTGTCAATTTACCATCAGAAGATCTAATGTAACTGTATTCAGCAACGGAAGTCAATGCTAAAGTATAGGGACTAGCACTCATTCTTTCGGTATAAATCAGCTTTGATGGTAAGTAGGTTGATGAAGTTCCTCTTAAGGTAACCGGCAATGAATTACTTGAACCCAAGCCAAAATAAGATTGTAACGATTGTGTTCTGGAATCGACTTTGACATCAGAATATTCGTAGGTATATCTGCGGTCTATCAATTTGTTTGCCTTCATTTCTTCAATTATATAATCGAGGTTACCATTACGGTAATTAAATGTATACGTATTGCTGGCATCATCCGGTTCACCTAAAAAGATCTGTTTAATTCTTCCATCCTGATCATAAGATATATTTTGAACCCAGTCTGACTTGGTCAGTTCAATTCTTACAGCTCTGCCATTTTCCAATGCGATATTAAAAACATCCTTGCCACCGGAACTAACAACAACTCTATTTTTTTTGTACTCATAAGAATAGGAGTCATCATTTGTTGTAATTCCTATGATCTGCCCTGCAGCATTGAAACGACTGGTTACCGAAGATGTATATCCAGGAACTTGATTTGTCAACTTTATCTCGCATGTTGTTTTTTTAGATTCGTTCTTTTCGCAGGAGCTCATGCTGGCAACAAACAAAATAAGGACTAATAGGGAGGAGTACAATTTTTTCATCCTTGAATCTACGTTATCTAAATAAGATCTGCAACTGAGGAAGAAAGAATGTGAATTCATTCTATACCGAAACACCTTAACTTCGTATGCGCTACACTCAAATAGTAATCGGTTATTGCTATTTGTTAAAGAATGTATCCATCAATACGTACCGTCTCAAATTCCTCTCTGACTGCGATTTACTTTCGGTATCAATCACCATAACTTTAGGTTGGCTACTTTGTAGGCCGTACCATGTTGGCAGACCTCCCCCATTTGGGTTTCCAGTTTTAACAAAATTCACGAAGTAATTTTGCATGGTTTCAGAAGCTTTATAGTCCTCAGGCGTCCAGGCATAAACTTTATTGGCAGAAAGGTTGCCCAATGAATACTCAATATCTGAGGCATGAGACGCACCTATCGAATGATCAACAGTACCAGCCGGAGCGTTAACCATAACAGGACGTTTTTTAGCAAACAGGTAACGGTAAACCGGATGCCCGTTGGTTTTGCTGTGCAGGTCGATAAACTTCCAGGAAGCATAGGCGATAAAGCGATCTGATGCCAGATCCGTAGCTACTTGTAATACCTCAGCATCGGTAGCAGGGTTATATGCCCTAAAGATCTCCCCTGCCCGCTCGCCATAAAGCTTTTCTACTGCGGTTTTATAATTGGCGATTGTCGGTTCAGCTTTCCCTAACACACCTCCTGCGCCAGATTCTGCGGAAGTCCAGCCAGCTAAGAGTGGCACATCCATCTGTCTGCCGGTGGAAAATATTGCCTGTGGGGATTCTGGTAAAAAGTAACCATCAATAGTAAAGGGGAAATAGGCGTTCGCTGCGATTTTCAGCAAAGTATCCGCAGGGATCTTACGCAAATCGGCTAATGATTTAGCATTAATACCAGCAGCAAATTTAACACCCCTTTGCTCAGCATCCGCCAAAGGTGCGGGCGACAAATTGCCAAGGAACGCACCGCTTTGGCCTATAACACCGACAAATAATCCTTTTGAAAGCGGCGATGCAATTTGTCCGCATACCGACATAGAGCCTGCAGATTCGCCCCCTATCGTTACTTTATTAGGATCACCACCAAAAGCAGCAATGTTTTTCTTAACCCATACCAATGCGGCATGCTGATCCATCAAACCATAATTGCCTGAAGCATGATAAGCCGACTCGGCAGTGAGCTCAGGGTGAGCCATGAAGCCGAATATTCCCAGGCGATAATTGACGGTAATGGTAATGATTCCTTTTTTAGCCAAAGCCTCCCCATCGTAACGGGACTCTGAGCCATCGCCTGCTGTAAAACCTCCACCATAAAAATAAACCAGTACTGGTAATTTTTCTGTTGGCGATTTAGCAGGTGTCCACACATTGAGGTACAAGCAATCTTCGCTTTTGCCATCACTCCTAAAGATCATATCACTATAAATTGCGCGTTGCATTGCCTGCGGACCGAAATGATCTGCCTTGCGAATACCTTTCCAATTTAACGGTGCTTGCGGTTCCTTCCAACGCAAATCGCCAACTGGAGGCTGAGCAAAAGGAACGCCTTTATAAGACACTACGCCACTTGCTTCGGTAACGCCTTCCAATACGCCATTGGCAGTTTTAGCGCGTTGCGCATAAGTTTGCAGGCTTAAAACGGAAAGCATCACAACTACTATTTTTTTCATAATGAGATTGGTCTGAGGATATACTCGTTAAATAAATTTACTATTACCAAACGTAAGTAGCAACCGATGCCGCGGTTAGTTGCGTTGTCACCGTTTTATCTTTGATAACTATTTTAAAGGTTTGTGCCGATTTGCCTTTGTTGGCAACAACTAATACAGTTTTACCTTCGGGCGTAGTAAATGCGACGTTTGATAAGCCATCCGGCATGGAACTCTCCACCCTAACTGAGTTTGGCGGAATAAATTTAGAAACATGTCCGATGGTATAATAAGCTAGATTCCGACTTACCTTATCGCCATCTATACTAATCGCACCCTGACAACTTGGGCAACCCCCATTATCCGTATGTGGCTTATTTTGCGAATCCGCTGCTATGTTCCACAATATTACATTGCGGCTCCAGTTGCGGGTGGCGCCGATCACGATCCGTTCAGTTGGATTACCTACATTGAAATCATTGCGGCTAACGGCCATCATCTCTGTAAAATAAAGGTTTTTATTGGGGAAGGCATCGTGTACTTTGCTCATGGCTGTAATCGGTCCGGCATATAAGTGGAAGCCAGAACCATCAATATATTGATTGGCTATAGGATCGGTCAGTATAGAAATGGGGTATTCCGGCGCGTCGCAATTGTGGTCAAAGAGGATGATCTTAGTTTTAATACCCGCTTTCTTAAATGCAGGACCTAAGTTGTTTTTGATAAAGTTTAATGCCTCTTTCGCCAGGAACTGGTTGCTCGGAGTATTGCCATCGTTGAACGGTTCGTTCTGAATTGTTACGGCATCAATGGTGATCCCATGCTTTTTCATCCCCTGGATATACTTCACAAAGTATTGGGCATAGACACCGTAGTATTGATTGAGCAATCTGCCGCCCTGGATATTATGGTTTGATTTCATCCACAATGGCGGAGACCAAGGCGAACCCAGGATCTTAATATTAGGGTTTACTGCGAGGATCTCTTTCATTACCGGTATCACATCCTGCTCATCTTCCTTCAAAGTGAACTTCTCCAGCTTCATATCCGTTTGTCCTTCGGGGAGATCACTGTAGGAAAAAGTATGGTCATTCAGATCCGATGCGCCAATGCTTAAACGGAGGTAACTGATACCGACATCATTCGGACCTGAACCAAATAGCTCCTGTATGATTTTCTTACGTTCGGTTGCCGACATGCGGAACATATGTTGCGCGCTACCCCCGGTAAGTGCGAAACCAAAGCCATCAACTGATTGGTACTTTTTTGCCGGATCAATTGTGATGACCGGGATGTTATCAGTATTCCCTGAGCCGAATGTTAATGGCGATTGTTTAGTGAGCAATGCCGACTTTTCGTTATTCGTTAACCACCAATTTACAGTATTCTGTGCGAAGCTTGGGGAACTTAGCATCAAGCAGGTTGCTAGTAAGCGTAGTTTAGATGGGTTCATTGGTTATAGTGTATTTGGTTTAGTGTAAAAGTCAGCTTGTGAAGATAAAGAATTATGTCATTAGGTTTTTCTGGGCTTCCTCTTTTATATGTGTTTGCTTCGCGGATCGCTCGTTTATCAAGATATGATGCACATTTACCGTTTTGTTAGCAGTTCAAATAAATCTACGTTAATGTAGTAATTTCCGGTTCCTAGTTTGTTTTTTCTTAGCATTTTATCTTCCGCCAGTTTATTCAGGTAGTTTCCGGCGGTTAATCTTGAAACGCCTAAATCGTTTACCAAAAACTCAATTTTAGTATAAGGATGTTTAAATAGGTTGTTTAGTAAGTCCTGACTATAAAATTTATAATTGTCTCTTAGCTTATGCTTAAAATCCAACATTAAGTCTTTGATTTTGATAATCAATTCGATGGTTTCCCTGGCAGTAATTTCGATTCCTTTTATCATAAACAAAAGCCATTCTTCCCATAAGTTTTCATCTCTTACCTTCTGTAAAAGGCGATAATAATCAGCCTTATGCTTGATAATATAATTACTCAAGTACAGTATGGGTAGATTTTGCAGTCCTTCCAAAATCAGATATAGAATATTAATAATTCTTCCAGTACGTCCATTACCATCATAAAATGGGTGTATGCTTTCAAATTGGAAATGAATCATTGCCATTTTTATCAATGGGTCGCAATCCTGCATTTCAGAATCATTGATATATTTTTCCAAATTGGACATCAACTGATTTATTTCTTCGTAATCCTGTGGTGGTGTATAAACTACTGCCCCGGTAGCAGCATTTTTAAGTGCAGTTCCAGGAAGCTTTCTAAATCCGGCATTATTATCTTCTAAAGTTCCCTGAACTTCAATAATAGTTCTGTTAGTCAATAAATTATCTTTTTTAATTAGCTCAAATCCTTTTTTTAGCGCTAATATGTAATTCTGCACTTCTTTTGCTTCCAACGATTTGAACGCGTCAAGATTGAGTTCAGATTTATATAAATCATCATGTGTAGTAATGATATTTTCAATAGCAGAACTGTCTTTTGCTTCTTGAAGTCCTAAAGTGTTTATTAAAATGCTTTGATTAGGAATTGTTGAAGCTATGCCTTTTAACTCTGCCAATGCCGCATGTGCAGCCGGTAATGCTTTCAACACTTTTACGGTTTCCAACTCTATTGCTAAAGGAAGCTTATCTAATGTCCAGCCTTGCATATGTAAAGAAAATTAAAAAACTTATACAAACATAACATATAATGTAAAGGAAATGGCAAAATCTTTACATATAGATATGATTCCACTTTCCAACAGCGGTACAACAATGCAGGACTGATGTCCAGTTCTTTAGCAAGGGCACTCTGGTCCGTGCGGGTGTTACTCAGTTCAACGCTGATCACCCTGAACTTTTAAGGATACGATTTTCTTTCTCTTGACATAATTTCTGTTAAGTTACCAAATTCACTTAACTTGCTATCTACTCAAAGGTAGCAACTCCATATTATAGAATAGATGGATAAAATTGAACTCGGACTTAAGGAAAACTGGAAGCAGTTTACCTTACTGATTATTGTTAACGCCTTCGTTGGTGGCATGGTGGGGCTGGAGCGTTCGATACTCCCTCAAATAGCCGAAGGAGAATTTCATCTCGCTGCAAAAACAGCTATACTATCCTTTATCGTGGTTTTTGGGATTACCAAAGCAATAACCAATTATTTTACGGGCACGCTGGCTAATAAAGTGGGGAGGAAAAATCTGCTTGTCATCGGTTGGCTTATCGGCATTCCTGTACCGTTAATCCTCATGTTCGCTCCCAGCTGGAACTGGATTATTGCAGCAAATGTATTTCTTGGCATCAATCAGGGATTAACCTGGTCTAGTACTGTGGTTATGAAAATCGACCTGGTAGGCGAAAAGAACAGAGGCCTGGCTATGGGATTAAATGAGTTTGCCGGATACATAGCCGTTGCACTGGTGGGTTTTTCCACCGGATGGATAGCTGCAAACTACGGTATAAGACCCTATCCGTTCTATATAGGAATCGGGTTAGTTTTGGTAGGCCTCTTATTAAGCTTTTTCTTTGTCAAAGATACCAGAGGGCATAGCAATAAAGAGGGCACCAGCAGTATCACCCCAAGGCTAAAAAATAGCTTTAAGGATACTTCCTGGAATCACCCGAACTTAGGTTCGGTGACTCAAGCCGGACTGGTAAATAACCTGAACGATGGTATGGCCTGGGGACTGCTCCCTATCTTACTTGCCACAAAAGGGTTTACCTTACAGGAGATTGGAGTCATTACCGCCATTTACCCCGGAGTATGGGGAATAGGTCAGTTGTTCACTGGAAAAATGGCTGACCACTATTCAAAAAAAATGATGCTGTTTTGGGGTATGCTGCTGCAAGGGATAGCCTTACTTTTTCTCGTATATGCTCATACCTTTTATCATTATGGAATTCTTGCCGCAATCCTAGGCCTTGGGACAGCGATGGTTTACCCAACGTTTTTAGCTACCATCGCTGAAAATACGCATCCGGAAGACAGACCTAAAAGTATAGGAATATTCAGGTTATGGCGAGACCTCGGTTATGCCATCGGTGCGGTATTGACCGGCGTTCTGGCTGACTTCTTTAGTATCAATACTGCTATTCTATTTATCAGTGCGCTCACAGGATTATCGGCTTTTGTTATTCTGTTAAGAATGACGGATAAAAAAGTACGGCATTCTGGCACCATCTTACAGCCCTCTATTTAAACGGTCGTTAAAGTATACCTATGTCCAAGATCATAGATTTTCAGGAAAATGCATTTAGCTACGTTCAAAACTAAAGAATTCCAATTACTATTGCTATTATTATCTTGTTGTAATGTGGGAAACTGGCGCTGGTTCAGCGCTGAAAGTTTTCCATATTACAATAAGAATTCTGTTGGCGTTAGATGTCCCAGAGCAGCATGTGGCCTTTCATTGTTGTACATCCAAGCCCATGCCTGAGCATATTTTCTTAATTCAGCCAAGCTCTCGAACATATAACAGTCAAGCACATCCCTCAAGCCAAAATTACTTATTTTTCGGTTTAATGGATTATACAAAGCTAGCCTTATACATATGTCCATTTTATGTGTAAAAAATGAACAGATAACTGATTCCTGTCCATTTTACTTCGTATATCTGATTATATGTTTACATTTTACCAAAAAATGAACACAATGCTTTCTTTGTTCATAAATGTTTTGTTAATTTGCTTCATGTTCAGAAATTTAATTAAAATGGACTTATTATGGCATACGACAGAACTAAACCATTTAATGATTTACCGTTATTGCCACCAAACTCGGAAGTAGAGAATGATGTTGAAATTTTAAAGAAACTGGTAACGGCATCAAGAGCATTAGCGGCGGTGAATAGTAGCATCATGCGACTTTCTAATCCATTAATGTTGGTGAATACAATTGCGCTACAAGAGGCAAAGGCCTCAACTGCTATTGAAAATATCTTTACAACAGAGGACGCTTTATATAAAGCAGTCTCAGACACCGTCCAGGAAGATAAGGCAAACATTGCAACCAAAGAGGTCCTACGCTATCGGGAAGCATTATGGACTGGCTATCAACTAATAAAAGAAGATAATCATATTGATTTAGAAAGCATATTAGGAATTTTCAGGCAGATCAAAAATACATCATCCGGGTTACGTTCGCCGGCATCATTAACCATCATACAGCGTGGACAAAGTGAATTTCGTTCGGGCGAGGTAATTTATACTCCACCGAGGGGAGCCGGTATACTGGAAAAACTAATGGACAATTTGTTGACTTATCTAAACGATGATCAAAAATACCCTACAGATCCCTTACTTAAAATGTGTTTTGCTCACTACCAATTTGAAGCTATACATCCTTTTCCCGATGGAAACGGTAGAACTGGACGTATTTTAAACCTATTATATCTCGTACATGCAGGCTTGCTAAATCAACCTGTGCTTTATCTATCTAAATATATCATAGTTCATAAAGATGATTACTATCATAATCTGAGTATTGTCACACAACGGGGATCGTGGAAACCCTGGATATTATACATGCTGGAAGCGGTAGAAAAGACAGCTCAGTTAACAAGCCAGCTAATTAACAGCATACTCGCACAGATGGAATCAACGTTGACACATGCCAAGGGTTTAATAAAATGGTACAATAAAGAAGTAAATGAATTAATTTTCAGTCAGCCGTATATTAAACCTAAACTTATTGGTGATCAATTAAATATAACTTCCAGAACAACGCTTACAAAATACTTTAGTGAATTAGTTGATGCTAAAATATTAAGCCCTATAAAAGATGGAAAAGAGCTATTTTATGTGAACAATGATTTGATCCGCATTCTTGAGAGTTAGTAAGCGATTAAAAAACGAATAGTTAACGTTTTTGACCGCTAATGTTTTAAACGCGGTAAACTCTTCCACCAGTCATTCAGCTCTTGCTTCAATTTGTTGGTGACAGCAATGTTATCCTTATTTAAATTGGTCGTCTCGTTTTTGTCTTTCACAATATTGTAAAGCTGAACATCGGTACCATCGCTGTTCATCAACAGCTTCCATTGTCCCGAACGTACAGCAAGATTTGGACTTTTGTCGATAGGTTTGGGATACTTATAGGCGATATTGTTTCGCCCATACTCCCAGAACATTGCCTTTTCCCGAAGCGAAGATTTACCAGTAAGCACTGCACTCCTGTCTAACCCATCGCCCTTATATCCTGCAGGAAGCTTTATACCAGCCATTTTAGCCAATGAAGGCAACAGATCAATAGCATTAACTTCAGAAACGTTATCGATTTTCCCGGCAGGTATCTTTCCGGGCCATGTAATAATAAATGGCATGCGCGTTCCGCCTTCATAGAGCGAAAGCTTGGAACCTCTCAAGCCGCCACTGCGACTACCCCTGAAGCTTGGTAGCGGGCCATTGTCGCTGGTAAAAATGATTATTGTATTATCCAGTTCACCTATTTGTTCCAGTCCGGCAACCAATCTGCCGATCTGCACATCAAACTCTTTAAGAACCAATTTAAAAGCTGCCTCATCTTCCTGTCCCATGGGAAAATTGCCGGTATAACTATCATCGGCCTTTGGCACCCAAGGCGTATGCACATCATCTGGCCAAAGGTTTACAAAACTAGGCCTTCCTTTATTTTCCTTTACGAATTTTAAGGTCTGATCAACAAAATACTTCGTCCTGTCCCAGCGCTTGATACTATCTTTGTCAGACCAGATCCAGTTGGTTGCGGTAAGCAGAGGATCGGGATCAGGACTCTCGTAAGTGCTCGCGTGAGCATCAAAACCATACTTCTCAAAACCAGGTGCATTCTTCACATCTCTACCCCCACCCATGTGCCATTTACCAAAATGACCAGTTGCGTAGCCTGCCGACTTAAATACTTTGCCGATAGACGGTGCATTGGGATCTAGAAAATCAGCCTGCTCGGCATTCTTGTTATGTTTTTTATTGTCCAGGTAGGTAGCGAAATTCCACCTGCCAGGATACATACCCGTAAGGATACTTGCTCTTGAAGGAGAACAGATAGGGGCACCACTGTAATACTGAGTAAGCTTAAGCCCATTTTTTGCCAGGGCATCTATGTTGGGTGTCGGAACAAATTTACCGCCAAATGTGCCAATATCGCTAAAGCCCATATCATCTGTAAGGATCACGATCACATTCGGTTTACGGTTTTGCGCATAGCCCTGTAATATAGTTGAGGTAAAGAATAGTAGCGGAATGGTGAACTTCAAAATCTTCATATCATTTTTAGCTTAGCTGCTGCGATCATATTGCCAATGTACTTATAACTTTATGCCTTACCGCTTCTTTTCCGTAAAGAACATCATTATTCCGGCCCGGCTTTACCTATTTTGACTTCTCCGGCTTTTTTATAATTAACCATGAAAACACCGGTGGAAGTGAGTTTACTTTCAACGATTTCAAAGGCTGCTGGTACAGCTGCATCATTGAACAAGCGTTTACCTTTTCCTAATATCACCGGGTGGATGTTGAGCCAAAACTCTAATTGCCGAAAGGAGTTCGAAGTAATAAAAGCGACTTTGGAAGCAGACACTGTTGGATTATGTCGGCACGAAACTTTCTTTACAACCAACCTAGCAGTAGAAGCTGTGGGCAAGATTTATTAATACGTCAATGAGCGATGCTGAACGCTTCACAGCGAACATAGAATGCCATGTTGATCAGGCATGGAATAAAAAAAATAGTAAACTTGAAAAGCAAGAAGGGTAATACTGGACATCAGCCTAGGGCTGATTAATTTCGTAGATCGGATGCTCTGATCTAATTTCTTTGTTTAAAGTTGCATCGCGATTGTTACTTTTTTAGCTGTGTAACAATGGTATTAATCAGCATCTGTTTAATGCAGTGGCTTAATAATAGGTCAAAAAGCTAAATAATCCGCATTAATATCTTATAACCACAAGGTACGCAAATTTAATGCCAATAATAAATTATTTACTATAAATAAACGTTTACATTCATAATTTATCTAAAATAGAAAATATTTCGTGACGGTATTTTAAAGTAGATCTAGAAGGAGAATGAAATTAGTGAACATTACAGATAGACCTCGTTCGTAATAACTAGGTAATAACTAGGGGACTCAGAGCATACTGGTAGCCAAAAGGTATACGTTTTCCCAACGAATGTGCTCTTAGTCCTCTGTTTGTCCCGAATTAGTGCAACAGAAGGTACAATTTACAGCATTAAGGGGCTTTGATTTTCCATTTCACGCTGATATTGATATTCAGCCCTGTTAATATGAGAGATTCGGTATTTACATGCAATCGGGTTGAATATCGCTTACATCAATTTCGCTCGATGACAGGTATTTACATCCACGGTTTGGCTGGGACATAATCGGATAAATTGATAAATGTCTCAAAGGCTAGTACAATTTTGCATATCATAGTTATGCGTCTCAAATTTGAGATCTACTAACAGTAAGGGTAAGTTGTTAAGAACGAATCAAATTGAGAGAAATTTGTCTTCTATTGCGATTTAGTAACATAGAATTACATTTATCAAATGTATTAAAGGAAGAAAACACTTACCTAATAAACATCTTTACCTACAACAGCAATAATTCATTAATTTGCGTCTTTCAAACGAATAAAAATAGCGCTCATGTCAGAACCTTACATAATCGGGGCTACCAGTATTGAAAATGAATTCTCCGCACACCTGGAACTGCCAGATAACAAACGTCTGTTATTCTCAGCAGGCTTTGGCAGCGGCAAATCTTATTTCTTAAAAGAGTACTTTAGCACGCATACTGAAAAATTTGTCACAGTCAAACTTCACCCGGTAGACTATACTGTTTCCAGTAATGAAGATATTTTTGAAGTCATAAAACATGATCTACTAATCCAGTTAGTTGAGGATTTTGATGAAGATATCCATTTGCAAAAAGAGGACGTCACGATGCTAGTGGCTGGAAAACTTTGGGCGGACAACAAACTGAATATCCTGCCATTTTTGAAAGCGCTTGGAAAAGTCTTACCTGGAGTGGCTGAAAGCACGGAGGCTTTGCAGGAAGTGAGGCAGGTATTCAGGGACATGGCCAAATATAAGTCAGACCTTAAAGTGGATGAAGAAGAGCTGCTTATTAAGTTTTTGGTAAAGGAACGCCTGCGGTCGGGCTCCATCAGAGAAATGGACGGCATGACGAGCATGATCAATGAGTTGATAGGAAGGATCAAGACTAAGCACGAAGGAAAAGAATTTATTCTGATTGTTGATGACATGGACCGGCTAGATCCCGAACACATCTTTAGGCTGTTCAATATCTTCTCTGCTCACTACGAAAGCCGTACGGAGGAAAACAAGTTTGGATTTGACAAAGTTCTGTTCGTCTGCGACATCAATAACATTGCTCATATTTACGCGCACAAGTACGGGCCCAAGGTAGAATTTGAAGGATACATTAATAAATTTTATTCCAGAGAGATATTCAATTTTGATTTCAGGACCCAGCTAGCTGAAAGTCTCGTCAGTTTCTTCATTTCATCTTTTGGAATCGAGCAAAGTACCTTACTTACCCAGGAGGATACTCAGTATTTCTTTGGAACTGATACCTCTAAATTTGCCGAAGTCCTGCAATATTTAATTCGTAAACTCATTTCAGTAAACGCTATTAAGGCAAGAAATTTTACTAAACTTAACAGGTATGAAATCACAAAGCAGCAAATTCCCCTTTCCACCAACCATACCATCGAGACCAAAAAATATCCATTTTTTACCCTAGTCAATATCCTAAGGCAATTCTTCCCAAGGCTTTCTGACCTGGAGGAAAATTTAAGTAAACTTTCTGTAGACTATAAATCCGACTATAACGGTCGAAAAAGCAATAGAAGGCAGCCTGGCAGCGGAGAGATTATGCAAATTATTGAGTGGTCTTTACCATTTACCCAATCGGATGACAGAATATTGACAAACTTACAAAGCGCAGATCAGTTAGATTTCGAAACACCGACTGAAGACACGACCTTAATATATGGCCGCTATTTGAATGAATATGGTAAAGGAACCAGACTCACGCATTTCCAAAATACCCAGATTAATAATCAAGATCAAAACCCATCTAATCGCCCAAATCCTTTCTGGTACTTGCTCAACGCGATCATACAATCTAAGGCTCAGGGATTTATTAAAGAATAACTACAATTAGAACTCAGTTAAATATGAAATTGTGGCAATAAAGTAGACATTCGGTTAAGCTGCAATGTTTGTTCAAGTTTCTACCAACAAAAATAGAACCTTCAAAAGATGACAATTTTTCTGATGTAGCAACATTTGAAAGGACTGGATTTCCTCCGAAAGATCCAAAGTGGTTCCTTTCAGCTTTTGAAACGTTTAATCAGAAGGATGGGCATCTTCAATATTCAGCTAGACCTATTAAATTCCGGATAGTCATATATTACTAGAAAATTTCTCATAGTGGCTACTGGCCCAATGACTACCGTATTAGACATTTTCTTCAGTCTTCTTGGATAAATGCTCATGAAGCCTCGTGTTTATCTTCTGATATCGCTTCCTTAACAACCTATCAAATGCTCTATATGGAACCACAAGATCTTCAAGGCAGTGAAGACCGGGATTTCTTGAAACTACTATTCGAAACGCTTCCACAAATAAAACAACTGGAGCAACTGGTAAAGAGATTTAAGCAATTGTTTGCTGTCGAGAAGATGCGCTGTTAAAAAAATGGATTGAAGAGGCAGTGAAATCCGAGTGTGGATTTAAGAACTTCGCCAAAAATCTACTAAAGGTGTCTAATACGGTAGTCATTGGGCCAGTCATTACGGCGATACCGTTATAGACACCGTTTAAACTCACAACTACTATGTTACTAAACTCCATTTCTATTAGCATAACTATTGCTTGTATCGATTTACGAGGTTTTTACAGGCTTTTTATACGTTAACTGCCGTTTATCACCATTTGTGCCAAGCTTATTTGAAAGCAAACCCATGCCTTCCTCTTATTAGGCTTACGGCAATTGGAGTACTGAATATTCCACGACCGTTACTATCAGATAGGACCGGATATCAGGACAAACCACCTGCTCTGCAAGCAACCTTTTGTAAACCATAAGAACATGAAAACTATTAAGCTATAGAATTTTTCACAATTTTAAAGTATACAACAGAAAGCCAATTTACAAAATGTTCATTTAATATTTCATAGAAGTCACTTGGTTCCACCATTTCAGAAGAGCTAATATTTCTTTGCCCACCGGAAGCAAAGTGAAAATACCTATTTCTTAAATGAATCATTAGATTCAACGAATCTTTATTGTCAATTGTTATATCTGAAAATTCATTGAAAGTATAGTTGATTGGGGGGCTATTAGCAGTGCAGAGCATTTTAATTATTTTGAAATAACTTTCTCGGATATCCTCATTGTGAGCTGTAATGTTGAATTTAACTTTGTAGTTTAAAAACTCTTCTTCGAAAAAATCATTAATAAAAAGGTTTAAAAATTTTAGTTCCGAATTTGATCCATTAAAATAATTCTGCAGCTTACTGAAAGTGCCAACATAATCACGAGCCTTAGAGGCAAACAACATTGGAAAGGTATAAGAAATTCGTTCCAGTATACGGTAAGCATGAAGGAATGCTAAAGTATGATTCCCTTTTTGCCTATAAAAATAAAAATAACAAAATTCATTCGTCAAATCTTTAAACAACTGAATGTTAGCAGGGGCACTTGCAGTCAAGTATTGATTTATATCCTCTATTAAGGCTGATGGCGAAATAGGATCAGTAAACAAGTTAATTGAAAATCTTACAACTTTAGGTTTTCCTAATATAGAATAGTTATAATTTTGACGAATCACCTCGCCAGTTACGTTATTTGATATACTTAACGATCCGATTAATAACCTAAATAATTTCCCCTCATCCTTGATATTCTTATCAAGTCGCAAAGAATTTGGTAATCTTTCGAAATTCGACTGTGAGTAAGATTCTAACAGCTCGAATTGATTAAAACTTGCCATCTAGATTTGCTGAGATAGTGAATCTATTAAGTCTGTTTTATCAAAGTCGCCAACCTCTTTGAAGTGATTTATATAATAATTAACAGTTTTACGCCTTATGTCTCCAACCCGAATTTTAGATACATCAAAATATTCAAATGCTTGCTCATACGTCTGAATATGCTCTAAAAACTGATCATATGTTAAGTTCCGTAAGGATTCAAAGGAATTTGATATGGCTGCCGAAAATCCAATTAGATTATTTACATTTTGAAACCACCTCTTCAACTGCACGTTATGACTAGTAAAGTAATCTATAAGATCGATTACTTGAGTGTATTCTACTGATTGCTCTTTAATATTTATATCTAGAATCTTATCAGCTATTAACTCATCCATTTTCGCCTCGATTATTTTAGAATTTTCTATGTTAATAGATTTGCTTAAAAAAGCTAGATACGCTTTAATAAAATCCGCTTGTTTGAAGGCCCCCGGAATGGGTTTCTTCGATTTATGTTTTTCAGTCTGAATTACTGCTGTCGAATTAGAAAAATCATATACGTTACTTGCAATTATTTCTATTTGATGCCTGGCTGTCATAGGTTTTTGACCATTGTTTAATGTGATCATTCGATAGAGAAGCTTATCCATTGAGTCACATAAGAGAATATTGACAAATACGGGTCTTTCCATATCGATCGAATAATCTTTGCGATTAGACGCTCGCTGAAGTGTCCTCATTCGCTGCAAGCCATCCAAAATAAAGGCATTTGGAATTTCTGCATTTATAGTCTCTTCTACTTTTGTTAAATCATAATTTTTTATTTCTAGACCTACAAACGCTATTGTTAGAGGTGGCATTATACATCCCTTTAATATGTCGTTTTCTAATCTAGCATAGAACTTAGGATTTTGCCCTTGCCTTTGAATTTCTAATCGATCAATTAACGGTAGGAATTGCTTCAAAGCGAAGTCGTAATTAGTGCGGCCAGTAATGAACGAACTGTTGATTACTTCATCATTGTCAATTGTAAAAAGCTTTATTGCCATCTTGTGTTTAGTTTTCTCCACAAAATAATAAATCTTTTGTTATAATCGAAAAAGGTACTCAAGTGCATACAATAGGTATTATAATCCCTCCTAAAAATCGGATTGTGTCAAAGGTGTTTATACCAGTTGAATTATGTACCAGGTTTCCGATCGAAAAGTGTACCAGTTAGCGAGGCTTAAATGTAAGATATTTAGTTCGATACTGGCGGCATATCACCGCTCAGCATAATAGTTTTTTTTTAGGTATTTGTCTCTGCTTTGTGTGCATTTTTCGATCCCATCATGCTTTTAGTCTCTTTCATCCGATAGGATTTGCCATTCATATTGACCAGGAAAGATTTGTGGGTAAGCCTATCTAGTAGTGCCGCTGTCAATACGGTATCCATTCCGAAGATCTCATGCCATTTATCGAACGATTTATTAGAAGTTATAATCGTGGATTTGATGCCTGTTCTTAAGGATATGTGGTTGAAGAGCATTTCAGCTCCTGGCTTATCAAAAGAGATATAGCCCAGCTCATCACAGATGACCAGGTCGTATTTTTCGAACTTTAGCTCCAGCGCACGCAGTGTCCTGGAAGAATGGCATTCCCTGATTTGCGTCAGCATTTTTGGGATAGAGGTAAACAGTACACTTTTTCCTTGCTGACAAGCCTTGATCCCAAGTCCAATGGCGATATGTGTCTTGCCAGTTCCGGGGCTTCCTCCAAGAATAACATTCTGCCCGGCATCAATAAAGTCAAGGGTTTCCAGCAGCGGTAGCTGCGTCATGGCATCGGCAGGAAGTTCTGTCCTGACCAGATCCTGAAGGTATTTCAATTGTGGAAAGCCGGCGTTTCGCAGCTGGGCTTTACGTCGGTTGACCAGCCGGATTTGCTGCTCTGCCAGCAGCAGATTTAGCAGGACCTCTTCAAATGAAGTATCATCCTTGATGGCAGTTGTAATAATCTGGTCAAGGTCTTTACGAAAAGCGGACAGCCTAAGTTCAGTGCTGATCTGT